>SCTX01000052.1 GCA_004298385.1 Betaproteobacteria bacterium
GGCATGGTCGAGGCGCCGCTGGTGGTGAAGCCCTGGCTCGCGCGCGTCTCGCGCGGCGAGCTCTTCGCCATCATGGCCTGCGGCATGGCCTCGATCGCGGGCACGGTGCTCTTTCTCTACGCGAGCATCCTCGGGCGCACCATGCCGGACGCGGTGGCGCACCTGCTGATCGCCTCGATCGTGTCGGCGCCCGCCGCGCTCGTGATTGCGTTTCTCATGGTGCCGCCGCAGGGCGAGGCGACCGGCGGCGGGCTGGAGCTGAAATCGGAAGCCGAGAGCAGCATGGACGCGCTCACGCGCGGCACGCTGGAGGGCGCGCAGCTGCTCGTCAACATCGTCGCCATGCTGGTGGTGTTCGTGGCGCTGGTGACGCTGGTGAATCTCGTCATCGCCCCGTATACGCTGCAGGGGCTGCTCGGCTGGGTGTTGGCGCCGCTGGCGTGGCTTGCGGGCGTGCCGTGGGCCGAGGCGCAGGCCGGGGGCATGCTGCTCGGGACGAAGACCGTACTGAACGAGCTCGTGGCGTACATCGAGCTCTCCAAGATGACCGAATTGTCCGAGCGCAGCCGGCTATTGCTTACCTATGCGCTGTGCGGCTTCGCCAATTTCGGCTCCCTAGGCATCATGATCGGCGGCCTCTCGACGATGTGCCCCGAGCGGCGGGGCGAGATCGTCGCGCTCGGCCTGAAGTCGATCGTGGCGGGGACGCTCGCCACCTGCCTCACGGCGGCGAGCGTCGGACTGGTGGTGTGACGTGGGCTCGGGCGGCGGCGGACCTTCCAACTTCTTCCTCATCCTCGGCATCGTGATCAACGTCGTGCTGACCGGGCTCGCCATCTGGTGGCTGCTGAAGCAGGGCGTGAAGAAGGATCCGCCCAGGGACGAGGGGCCGAAGGATCAGCCCTGAACGAAGCCGATCCGGCGCTTCGGCGGCGGATCGGGCGGCGCGGCGAGTGCGCGAATCGCGGCGAGGATTTCGCCGATCGCGCGATCGTGCGTACAGAATTTCTGCTCAAGCGTGTCGAGCCGCTCGATGATCTTGCGATTGGTCGCCAGCGCTGCTCGCCCCAACTTGAGGTCGCAAATTGCGACCTCAAGTTTGCAACCTCTTGATTCGTAAGCTTGGACATGAAATCCGCAGGAAACCTCCGGAGGTTTCTCCGGACCTGCTCGTTGAAGCGCTTGGGCGTCACGCCGTAGAGCACGGCGAGGTCGGAATCGAGGACTACGCGTCTGTTGCGGACCACGAGAATGCGCTGCGCGATGGCCTCAACGGGATCCATCGGTCGTCGCCTGGGGTGTAAGCCGATCGAGCGGGCTCGAGACGCCGTGCCCGCCCTTGTTGAGCACGTGCGTGTAGATCATCGTCGTCGAGACGTCAGAATGCCCGAGCAGCTCCTGCACCGTGCGGATGTCGTAGCCGCCTTCCAGCAGGTGCGTCGCGAACGAATGGCGCAGGGTGTGGCAGCTCACATGTTTCGCGATCCGCGCCGCCCCCGCTGCCTGCTTGACGCCGCGAATGAGGTAGTTCTCGTAAACATGATGGCGGCGGATGACGCCGCTTCGAGGATCCGCCGAAAGTTTGTGGGACGGAAATATCCATTTCCACGCCCACTCGTACGGTGCCTTCGGGTACTTGCGCGCGATCGCATCGGGCAGCTCGACGTCGCCATGGCCATCCGCCAGGTCCCGGTCGTGCAGTGTCCTGACACGGGTGAGGTGGTCCCGCAATGGCTCCGCCAGCGTCGCCGGCAGCATGGTGACGCGGTCCTTCCCGCCCTTGCCGTCGCGCACCATGATCTGCCGGTAGCCGAAATCCACGTCCTTGACGCGGAGCTTCAGACATTCCCGCAGCCTCAATCCCGCACCATAAAGCAGGCTCGCCATCAGCCACTTCGTGCCGTGCATCTGCGCCAGAAGGCGCTGCGCCTCGTCGCGGGTCAGCACCGCCGGAAGGCGTGCCGGACGCTTCGCCCGCTCCAGGCCGTCGAGCCAGGGGAGCGGCTCTGCGAGCACCTCCTTGTACAGAAAGAGCAGCGCGGACAGCGCCTGATTCTGGGTGGCTGCGGCGACCTCGCGGTCGCGCGCCAGGTAATTGAGGAAGGCGGTCACCTCTGCAGTACCGAGATCGCGCGGGTGGCGCAGGCCGCTGAAGCGAATGAACCGCCTGACCCAGTGGACGTAGGTCTCTTCCGTACGGTAGCTGTAGTGCCGTCGCCGGATCGCATCGCGCAACTGCTCGAGCAGGCGCGGGCGTGGGGCCGGCTTCGGCGGAGCGGAGTCCTGGTGGTCCATTCCCCCCCTCCTAAGGTCGGATTGCTCTTGTTCCAGTTACCGGGGTAACGTATTGAGCACAGAGGAGGATGACAGGCGTGGTTACATCTTGGTCGGTTTGCAAATCGACAAATCTGTCAACTAATTTGTCAACCAATTCACGTTAGACGACTTGAAAGCATGCTCAAGTTTGAGGGCATCGTTGGATCGCGTAGCAGCAAGGAAGGGGCGCCTCGTGGCCCGGTCGGCGAGGCCGAAATACTTACCTTGAACCCACAACGCCGAACGGCAATTCTCGCCGCAACAGGCTGGAAGGATCTTTTCCCTGGGACGCTTAACCTTGAAGTCGGCCAAGAAGTAGTTGAAGGCCTGCTCTCGTGCAGCCCCCTCATCCGCGAGAAGGGGGAGGATGTGAAATACCCCGAGCCGTACACGCACATTCCGAAACTGCGGGTCGGCTATCTCTACTATCAGGCATCGATTCGCGGCGGTGATAGATCCGCATCCGTGCTTATCAGACGTGCCATCAATCCGCTTCCTCGCAGAGTCGAGGCCTTTGCCGAGGCTCGGTTGCGGGAATTGTTGAGCCTCAGCGACGGCGATCGCGTAATCTGTGAAGTCAGTTAGCTGAGCGGCCGGGGAGATAGGTAACAAAACTGTCGGGGGACATGGGTTACAGATTTCCATGTCTTGCAACGGCACCGATATGGTACGGCGAATCGACGACGGAGCGTAGCGCAGTCGTCGA
>SCTX01000053.1 GCA_004298385.1 Betaproteobacteria bacterium
GATGCGCTTCTCGGCGACTTCCAGATCGATGTTCGTCAGAGCCTGGTAGGCGCCGTAGTAGAAATTCAGCTTGCGAACCGTGATTTTGCGTGCGGCAGGCGGCGTCTGGATGCTGGTGTCCATATTATGGCTCTGGGTGTCGAATCGCTTAGGCGATCGTGGATTTCTGCGCGAACACGGCGCGCGCGACGATATTCAGCGCCAATACGCTCAGGGTGACCAGCAGGGCGCCGCCCCAGGCAAGCGTCTGCCAGTCCTGGTACGGGCTCATCGCGAACTGGAAAATGACCACGGGTAGATTGGCCATGGGCGCATCCATGTTGAAGGACCAGAACTGGTTGTTGAGCGCGGTGAACAGCAGCGGGGCGGTTTCGCCGCTGATGCGCGCAATCGCCAGCAGCACGCCGGTGATGATCCCGGCGCGCGCCGCGCGCAGGGTCACGAACGAGATGACGATCCATTGCGGCGCGCCCAGCGCGGCCGCGGCCTCGCGCATGGTGTCGGGCACGAGCCGCAGCATGTTTTCAGTGGTCTTGAGCACCACGGGGATTACGATCAGCGCCAGCGCGAAGGTGCCGGCCCAGCCGGAAAAATGCTGGACCTTGGCCACATAGACGGCATAGACAAACAGCCCGATGACGATGGATGGCGCGCTCAGCAGGATGTCGTTGACGAAGCGCGTCGCCGGCCCGAGCCAGCCGCGCCGGCCGTATTCGGCCACATAGGTGCCGGCAAGAATGCCAACCGGCGTGCCTATCAGGGTCGCGAGCAGCGACATGAGCAGACTGCCAAAGATGGCGTTGGCAAGGCCGCCCGCGCTGCCGGGCGGTGGCGTGGTCTGGGTGAACATGGCCGGGTTGAGAGCCTGTAATCCCTGGGCGAACAGGGTCCACAGGATCCACACCAGCCAGAACAGGCCGAACAGCACCGCCAGCACGGATATGCCGAGATAGACGAAATTAACGATGCGCCGGCGGCGATAGAGTGCTGCTCTGTCCATCGATGTGCTAGGTCAGCGTGCCCTCGCGCTTGGCGAGCTGGTACAGCAGGATTTTCGACAGGGCCAGCACGACGAAGGTGATCAGGAACAGGATGAGTCCAAGTTCTATCAGTGCGGAGGTATACAAACCGCCTACCGCCTCGGTGAACTCGTTGGCGAGCGCCGAGGCAATGCTGTTGCCCGGGGCAAACAGCGAGGTCCCCAGCCGGTGGGCGTTGCCGATGACAAAAGTCACGGCCATGGTTTCACCCAGCGCGCGGCCCAGGCCCAGCAGTATGCCGCCGACCACGCCGATCTTGGTGTATGGCAGCACCACGTTCCAGACCACTTCCCAGGTGGTGGCGCCGACCGCATAGGCCGATTCCTTCAGCATGGCCGGCACCACTTCGAACACGTCGCGCATGACCGAGGCGATGAATGGTATGACCATGATGGCGAGTATCAGCCCCGCCGTGAGCATGCCTATGCCCTGCGGCGCGCCCTTGAACAAGGGGCCGATGAACCAGATCGGGCCGAGATAATCGATCATCCACGGCTGAACGTAGTCGGCGAAGACCGGAGCGAAGACGAACAGGCCCCACATGCCGTAGATGATGCTGGGGATCGCCGCGAGGAGTTCGATGGCAGTGCCGATGGGGCGGCGCATCCACAATGGCGAAAGTTCGGTCAGAAACACGGCGATGCCGAAGCTGACCGGGATCCCGATCGACAGCGCGATGAAAGATGTAGCCACGGTGCCGAATATCGGCACCAGCGCGCCGAATTTCTCGGTCACCGGGTTCCATTCGTGGCTGGCGAGGAAACCGGGGCCGAACGCTTGGATCGCGGGCCAGCTGCCAATGAGGAGCGAGATCAGGATTCCGAGCAGCAATGCCAGCACCAGGAAGGCAAACATCCGCGTGACGCTGCGAAACGCCAAGTCGTACAACTGCTGTCGCTTGAGGAGCGTTTGCGGGATGCCGCGTAACATGCCTGGTGGAAGAGAGGCCCCTTGCGGGGCCTCCAGCGCGTGGTCAACGGTATCCATTCTAGCTTTACCGGGCGGCCCTTGCCGAAAACCTTACCAGACCGGCTTGCCGCTTGCGTCCTTGATCTTGTTTTTCCATTCCACCTGAACCAGCTTCACCACCGCGTCGGGCATGGGGACGTAGTCCAGAGCTAGCGCCAGCTTGTCGCCGTCCTGATACGCCCAATCGAAGAATTTCAGCACTTCCTTCGCCTTTTCGGCATTCGCCTGGTTTTTGTGCATCAGAATGAAGGTCGCGCCGGTGATGGGCCAACTGGCTTTACCCGGCTCGTCGGTGAGGATTTCGTAGAAGCCCGGCGCGTTCTTCCAGTCGGCGCCGGCGGCGGCGGCCTGGAAGCTTTTGTCGTCGGGGGCTACAAACTGGCCTTCACGGTTCCGCAGCAGCGTGAACGTCAGCTTGTTTTGCTTGGCATAAGCGTATTCGACGTAGCCGATCGAGTTCTTGAGGCGCTGCACGAAGGAGGCGACGCCCTCGTTTCCCTTGCCGCCGGCGCCGGTGGGGGCCGGCCAGGACACCGAGGTGGCACTGCCGACTTTGTCTTTCCACTCGGTGCTGATCTTGGACAGGTAGTTGGTAAAGATGAAGGTCGTGCCCGAGCCGTCCGAGCGGTTGACCACGGTGATGTCGGCGTCCGGCAGCTTGAGGCCCTGGTTGATTTCGGTGATCGCCGGATCGCTCCATTTCTTGATCTTGCCGAGGTAAATGTCGGCGAGCACTTTGCCCGTGAGCCTCATTCCGCCGGGCTTGATCCCCGCGATGTTGACCACCGGCACCACTCCGCCCATCACCGCGGGGAACTGCACCAAGCCTTCCTTTTCCAACTCTTCTAATTTCAGGGGTGCGTCGGAAGCGCCGAAATCGACGGTCTTCGCCTTGATCTGCTTGATGCCTCCGCCCGAACCGATCGACTGGTAGTTCATGCCGCTGCCGGTCTTGGCCTTGTAGGCCTCGGCCCATTTTGCATAGACGGGATAGGGGAAGGTAGCGCCCGCGCCGGTTATATCCACGGCGCTCGCCGCCGATGAAACTCCCATTCCCAGCAGGAGCAGCACCGGGGCAAACGAACGACGATTCAATCTCATGGTCAAACCTCCACAAATGATAGGTTATTTGCGGCAGTCGGTAGAACTGCCACCAGACCGTCAGCCTAATGGGGCTTTGTTACAGTTGTATTACGTCCGCCATTTCAATCGCTTGCAATAGCTTGGAACGACAGGGGCGACGGCGATCACGCCAGTCACAGGCGCAGGGTCATGACGCCGAGCGCGACGGCGCCGGCGGCTTCACGCGGCCAGAACTTGCAGCGGATCATGGTAGGGATAATGCAGGGCTTCAGCGACCTCCCGGCAGGTGACCTTGCCCCGGCAGACGTTGAGCCCGGCGCGCAAGTGTGGATGGTCCGCGAGCGCTCGCCGGTGGCCTTGATCCGCAAGCATGAGCACATAAGGCAGGGTGGCGTTGTTGAGGGCGAAGGTCGACGTTCGCGGCACGCCGCCCGGCATGTTGGCGACGCAATAGTGCACGACACGGTCGACGACATAGGTCGGCTCGGCATGGGTAGTTGGACGCGCGGTCTCGAAGCAGCCGCCCTGGTCTATCGCCACGTCCACCACCACGGCCCCCGGCTTCATCGCGCTCACCATCAACCGCGACACCAGCTTCGGCGCCGCAGCGCCCGGGATCAGCACCCCGCCGATCACCAGGTCGGCCGACAGCACATGGCGCTCGATGTTGTCGCGGTTGGAGAACACCGTGATCGCGCGCGCGCCGAGCAGCCTGTCGATGCGCCGCAACGCGTCGATATTGCGGTCGAGCACCACCACCTGGGCGCCGCTGCCCACGGCGATCTGCGCGGCATTCGAGCCGACCACGCCGGCGCCGAGAATGACGATCTTGGCCGGCGGCACACCCGCCACTCCGCCGAGCAGGATGCCCATCCCGCCTTGGGTTTTTTCCAGATTGTGCGCGCCGGCCTGTACCGACATGCGGCCGGCGACTTCGGACATGGGGGCGAGCAGGGGCAGGCGTCCGTCCGGCGCGGTAACCGTTTCGTAAGCGATGCAGATTGCGCCGCTTTCCACGAGGTCCCTGGTCTGCTCCGGATCGGGCGCCAGATGCAGGTAAGTGAACAGAATCTGTCCGGGCCTGAGGCGCTTGCGCTCCCTTGCCTGCGGCTCCTTCACTTTGACGATCATTTCGGCGCGGGCAAAGATTTCCTCAGCGCCGCCGGCAATGCTCGCGCCGGCTGCCTGGTAGACGTTGTCGGCCGTGTTGATGCCGGCCCCGGCATCGTGTTCGACTACAACCTCGTGGCCATGCGCGGTGAGCTCGCGCACGCTCGCCGGCGTGAGCCCGACGCGGTATTCCTGGCTTTTGATTTCCCTGGGCACTCCGATAAGCATCGCTTGCTCCTGATAATTCAGTTCGACCCCGCCGAGTGTCGCCTATGGCGCCATCTTTTTCCAAATGCGATCGGCGCCGCGATCCGGACTTTTTTCGCCACGCTGCATCGGTGCTATTGAACGACGGCGGCGCCGGGCGCAGAATACCGCTTTCGTGTAGCGGCATTGCAGCAGTACATATATCACGGCTTGAGCGCCGCGACCCGAGCGATCGTGCGGATGAGCCAGGGAGCGTATCCATGACTACGGACGAAAACAAGACCAAGGTAACCATTCTGACCGGGACTTACCGCGTCAAAGGCTATATCGACCTGCTGCCCGGCGCGCGGGTGACCGACTACCTGGTGGAGTCCAAGGACTTTATCGCGGTCACGGACGCCGAAGTGTGGGAGCTGGGTAACCGTCATGTTCTCAACGCCGCGTTCATCAATGTCAGCCTCGATCACATCCAGATCGTCACGCCCGAAGATTGACGCAGGAAATCTACTTCGCCCGCCGCGTTTGAAATCAACTTAGCGGCGCCACGCCAGAGGCTGGGTAGTGTGTCAGTTTGAATGTAAGGGTTCTGACAGCCAATAGCGCAAGCGGTAAAATGGGCGCATGGCTACGCGACCGAAAAGACCACGTGATCCGAATCAGCTAGCTGCGCTGATCGTCGGAATTTCCATTGGCGAGGTTGAGGATGTTGATCCCGATACTGGAAAAGACCCAGCCGCTATCAGTCGTGGAAAACTTGGTGGTTTCAAGGGCGGAAAAGCCAGAGCCGATAGTTTGAGTAGGCAAGAACGCTCAGAAATTGCCAAGAAAGCTGCCAGCGCTCGCTGGGCGAAAAAATAACTAAATTAAGCAGTTAGCGAAAGCAATGGTGTCCGGCGTCCTGCCGGACACAAAATCTAGTTTTCCTTCCATATCCATCGTTCCTTTTCCTTATTGCAATTGATAAGGATACGCTGTAGAATCATCGAAACATGATTCGAGGCAGCCATTCACATGAGTAAAGATAGCACATACGTCCAAGGATTGCTTTCGCGCCAGACCGATTTCAAAAAGGAGCGAGAAGAATTAATGCAATCGCTTAAAGATGGTCAAGATCGATTACAAACCCTCAACGGTGCGATTGCTGGGATCGATCAATTGCTCATTCTTGAGGGTGTAACTCCGGTGATAGCTACTAGTACCGCATCTACCGTAGTGTCCGAAGATCAGTCCCTTGCTGAAGTTCTTAAGATGATCTTGTCTGATAGGAAACCGCGCACCGTTGAAGAACTTGCCGAATTGCTCAAGGAAACCGGATTCGACTTCGAGAACAAGAACCCATTGAGGGCGGTTGGCTTCACTCTGATGGGAATGGGTCGAGGCGAGAAGTACACCAAGTTTAGCGATGGCCGGTGGAAATTTATAGGCTAACTATTGCAGGAGACAGCGATGAGAGATACCGGGCCTACCTCATAAACCACGATTGAGCGGCCATGAAAAAAGACACGGCCCCGATGAGGGTGTCTCTGTGGAAGGAGACTCATCGGAGCCGCAGTGGTGCCAACTTCGGGGCTGGTTTGGTAACGGCTTGGGGCTTTCCATCCATGGGCCGAGGGTTCGATTCTCTCCAGCTCCATTTTTACTTCAATCGAACTTAGGCTAATTATCTGTTTACAAGGGTAAACTGTCAAGCATAAAATGCAATATCCGAAATTACTTCCGGTAATTATTGGATTTTTAAGGCTTTTATAGCGCATTTATTAAACTGAATCTAATGCTTGACAAGAGATGCTTTCAAGCATAGAGTTCAGTTATGAATCGCCTTCCACTTCAAGACCGCGCCCAGATCATCGGCCTACTTGTCGAGGGTAATTCCCTGCGCTCTATCACGCGCATTACTGGCAAGAGCATCAACACAGTAACCAAGCTGCTGGTGGACGTGGGCACCGCCTGCGATATCTACCAGAACGAACACCTGCGCAACCTGCCCTGCAAGCGCGTCCAGATGGATGAAATCTGGAGCTTCTGTGGCATGAAAGAAAAAAATATTCCACCCATGCGCCGGGGCGAACTTGGCAAGGGCGATGTTTGGACTTGGGTGGCGCTCGACGCCGAAACCAAACTTGTTCCTAGCTGGCTTATCGGCAAGCGTGGCTATTGCTACGCCCGCCTCTTTATAGACGATCTGGCAGGGCGCATGGCGAACCGCATCCAGCTAACCAGCGATGGCCACAAAGCCTATCTAGTCGCCGTGGAGAAATCGTTTGGCGCAGATGTTGACTACGCCATGCTGGTAAAACTCTACGGTAATCCGCAGGGCGAAGGGAATGACCGGCGTTACAGCGCGGGTGAGTGTTGCGGGGCGATCAAAGGCGCGGTCTGTGGCGACCCGGACGAGAAACACATTTCAACGAGCTTTGTAGAACGCCAGAACTTGACCATGCGCATGAGTATGCGCCGGTTCACGCGGCTAACAAATGGATTCAGCAAGAAGGTGGAGAATCACGCTTGCGCCGTGGCGCTTCACTACATGTATTACAATTTTGGGCGCATCCATAAGACGTTGCGGGTTACCCCGGCTATGGAAGCGGGTATTGCGGATCATGTCTGGACATTGGAGCAAATTGCGGTATTGGGGGACTAGCCTTCAAGCGTGTACACGCCCGAATTGACATTTTCTCCTAGGTTGCACTATTATTCTGGGCCGGGCGTTAGGGAACGCCTTGGCGAGCACATCTAACAAATTGTTCTTGGAGTTTTTCTATTGCGCGTAAGCCAACCAGGGAGAGGGGCGATTCCGTATACGCGGGACGCCCTTTGGACACCGCATGAATAAACTGAGTAAGGTCTTAGGGACGGATGTTCCTCTTATCGCTGTTGGTTTCGACGACACGGTCTCGATACAGACCGTTGAAGACGTGGTCAAACGCGGTTTGGATGTGGCGGAGCTTCGAATAGATTTGTACTCCTCGAGTGACGAGAAGTACGTGTTGCAGGAAGTAAAAAAATTCCGCCATATACCGACTGTTGGCACAATCCGAATTAAGGCCGAGGGTGGTCAGTGGGATCTTTCAGAACAGGAAAGATTATCTTTGTTCAAGGCGATCATTAGTCATGTCGATTCAGTTGATATTGAATTGGCATCTAAGAGTATTATTTCGGATGTCATCGACACCGCGCATGCGGCTAAAAAATTAGTTGTCATTTCATATCACAATTTTGATCGGACACCCAGCCTGGCTGAATTAAATTCCATTGCCACAAGGGCAAAAGCGTTACGGGCGGATGTCATAAAGGTGGCAACGCACGCCAGATCGCAGAAAGATATACAGACGCTAGCCAGCTTTACAATTACGAACTCGGATGTTCGCTTGGTTACAATAGCTATGGGAGCAATTGGCATAGTGTCGAGAGTATTCTTCCCGGCGATTGGTTCCTGCATCACATATGCATATGCTGGAACACTGACCGCGCCTGGGCAATTGCATTTGGATGACATGTTTGAGTTGATGAGGACAATGTATCCGGCGTTTAATCAAAAGAAACTTGTCTCTTTGAAAATATTAGAGTTCGCCTGATATTTCTGACTGCAGTTGCCTAAAATAACCCGCTTCGGCGGGTTATTGTTTTTGGGGAGGATAATTTTTCATTATTCTCCCCCTTCACTGTTACAAATCAAACTGAGACACCACCAGAGGCTGCATTTGATTGACCGGCTTTGCCTAAACGCTGTAATATCCGCCAGTTTTGACGCTTAACGGCGGCTTCTTGGGAATCGAGGCAATGCGCAGCCGGCTGGTCGCGGGTAACTGGAAGATGCACGGCAGCCTGGCCGCCAATCGGCGCTTGCTCGAAGCTCTGAAAGCCGGCTTGCACGCTTCCGCCGGCGTGCAGTATACGGTGTGCGTGCCTTACCCGTATCTGGCGCAGGTCGAAGCGGCCCTGGCCGGCGCGTCCATGGCCTGGGGCGCGCAAAATCTGAGCGAACATGCGCAGGGTGCGTATACCGGCGAAGTGTCGGGCGCGATGCTGCGCGATTTCGGCTGCCGCCATGTGCTCGTCGGCCATTCGGAGCGGCGGGCGCTGTTCGGCGAGACCGACAAGCAGGTGGCGGCCAAGTTTCAGGCGGCGCAAGGGGCTGGATTGATTCCGATCCTGTGCGTGGGCGAAACCCTGCAGGAGCGCGAAAGCGGCGTCACCGAAATCGTGGTCGGGCGCCAACTCGCGGCGGTGCTCGATTCGAGCGGGGTCGGCGCGCTGGTCAATGCGGTGATCGCCTATGAGCCGGTGTGGGCGATCGGCACCGGCAGGACCGCGACGCCGCAGCAGGCGCAGGCGGTGCACGCGTTCATACGCGGCGTCGTCGCCAGGCAGGATGCCAAGCTGGCCGCCGGGCTGAACATACTGTACGGCGGCAGTGTCAAAGGGGCCAATGCGAAGGAATTGTTCGCTATGTCCGATATCGACGGCGGCCTCATCGGCGGCGCCTCGTTGGTCGCGGAGGAGTTCATCGCGATTTGCGCGGCGGCAGCCAAGGTATAAGCGATACGGGGCGCGTTCCGGCGGCGCGACGCCTCATGGGTAGTGCAGAATTTTTACCATCTGCCATGTGGCGGATGAATCACAGCGAGTGAAAAATGGATATCTGGTTGACTTTGATTTTGACCATACATGTGCTGGTGGCGCTGGGCATCATCTTCCTGGTGTTGCTGCAGCACGGCAAGGGCGCGGACATGGGGGCCGCGTTCGGCGGCGGCTCTTCGGGCAGCCTGTTCGGCGCTACCGGTTCCGCCAACTTTCTATCGCGCACCACGGCCGCGCTGGCGGTGGTGTTTTTCCTCACCAGCCTGGGGCTGGCGTACGTGGCGACGCACAAGCCCAAGACGGGGGGCAGCGTGATGACGCAGGGCGTGAGCTCGCCGCCCGCGGCAGCGGTGGCGCCCGCGGGAGAGGTGCCCAAGCCGGCCGACGCGCCGGCCGGGTCGAAGTCGAACGAAGTACCGAAGTAAGGCGTGAGGTGTGAGGAGTGAAGCGTGGGGAGCGAAGGGCAGATCGTGCTTTTTTCCTCATTCCTCACTCCTCTCTCCTCACCAGGTTTTCACGCCGACGTGGTGAAATTGGTAGACACGCTATCTTGAGGGGGTAGTGGCGAAAGCTGTGCGAGTTCGAGTCTCGCCGTCGGCACCAGTTTAGGATCGATGCGTTTTGAGCAGGGCCTTGCGAAAATCGCAAGTCTGCTGTTTCTTTGTGTCGATGTAGATATTGAAAGAAGGTAAACAAAAAGAAAGCGTTTGATCTAGGTCAACCCGGCAATCCACTCAAAGGTAGACCATGTGGCCTGCCTTTATGCTGGCTCGATTCAAGGTGGTCGGAAACTTTTCCAATCTGGATCTTAGACTTTAGCAATCCGTGCTCGAAAACTACTTTCCCGTTCTGATGTTCATCCTCGTCGGCTTCGCCGTCGGCGTCGGGCCGATCGTCACCGGCGCGCTGCTCGGGCCGCACCGCCCCGACAGCGAGAAGTTGTCCCCTTACGAATGCGGCTTCGAGGCCTTCGAGGACGCACGCATGAAGTTCGACGTGCGTTATTATCTGGTTGCGATCCTGTTCATCCTGTTCGACCTGGAAATCGCGTTTCTGTTTCCCTGGGCGATCGTGGTCAACGAAATCGGCCTGTTCGGTTTCTTTTCCATGATGATTTTCCTTGCCATTCTGGTGGTCGGGTTCATCTACGAATGGATGAAAGGGGCGCTGGAATGGGATTAGCGATACGAATAAGGCGGGTGGCCGCCGGCATCGCTGCGCCTGGCGCCGG
>SCTX01000054.1 GCA_004298385.1 Betaproteobacteria bacterium
CCGACCGGGCCGATATAGCCCGGCTTGCATCCAAGATGGCGCTCAACTTCGGCGTCGGTGGCGAAGCGAAACGGATCCATTCCCGGCAGCTTCTGCGTCTTGATCTCGTTCAGGCTGTGATCGCCGCGCAGGAGCAGCAGCACGAATTTGTCCGCGTGCACCGCCGCGATGGCCTTGACGGTCTGTGCCAGCGGCGCGCCGAGCAGGACCGCGACGTCCTCGCAGCGGGTCATGCCCGGGGTCGGGACCTTGTGCATGGATGCGGCCGCCGCGGGCCGCGCCACCGCCGGTGCCAGCGCCTCGGCGAGTTCTACGTTGGCGGCATAGTCCGATTCCGGGCAATAGGCGATGGCATCCTCGCCCGAGTCGGCGAGCACATGAAACTCGTCCGAGCCGGTGCCGCCGATGGAACCGGTGTCGGCGGCCACGGCGCGGAACTTGAGCCCCAGGCGGGTGAAAATGCGCGTGTAGGTGTCGTACATGTTTCTGTACTCGCGCTGCAGGTCGGCGTAATCGGCGTGGAACGAGTAGCCGTCTTTCATGGTGAATTCGCGCCCGCGCATGATGCCGAAACGCGGCCGGCGCTCGTCACGGAACTTGGTCTGGATCTGGTAGAAATGCACCGGCAACTGGCGATAGCTCCTGAGCTCGTTGCGCGCGAGATCGGTGATGACCTCTTCGGACGTCGGCTGAATCAGGAAGTCGCGCTGGTGCCTGTCTTGAAAGCGCAGCAGCTCCGGCCCGTACTTTTCCCAGCGACCCGATTCCCGCCACAACTCCGCCGGCTGCACTAGCGGCATCGACAGCTCGATCGCGCCGGCGCGGTTCATCTCTTCGCGCACGATCGCCTCGACTTTGCGCACGCTGCGCAGGCCCAGGGGCATCCAGGTGTAGATGCCGCCGGCTAGGCGCCGGATGAGACCGGCGCGCAGCATCAACTGGTGGCTTACGATTTCCGCGTCGGCGGGGGCTTCCCTGAGGGTGGAGATGAAATACCGCGAAACGCGCATAAGGATTCCGGTGGCTGGGGCGGCGCTATTCTACTCGAAGATCGGCGCGCCGCCCGCTCTGGCGACACGCCGCTTTCCATGCGCGGCGAAATGTGGAAGAATGGTGCAAATTTTAGCTCAAGGTGAATGTGTCATGCTCGACCGTGACGGCTATCGCCCGAACGTCGGCATTGTTCTATGTAACGCAAGGAACGAGGTATTCTGGGGCAAGCGCATCAAGGAGCATTCCTGGCAATTTCCGCAAGGCGGAATCAAGCACGGTGAAACCCCGGAGCAGGCCATGTTCCGGGAGCTTGAGGAAGAGGTGGGATTGAAGTCCCACCATGTCAGGATCCTTGGCCGCACCAGAAACTGGCTGCGTTACGAAGTGCCGACCAAATGGATCCGGCGTGAATGGCGCGGCAGCTACAGGGGCCAGAAGCAGATCTGGTTTCTGCTGCGCCTGGTCGCGCGCGACAGCGACGTGTCGCTCCGCGCGAGCGAGCATCCGGAGTTCGATGCCTGGCGCTGGCATGAATACTGGATCCCGCTGGAAACCGTGATCGAGTTCAAGCGCGATGTCTATGCCCAGGCGCTGAACGAACTGGCGCGCTACCTGAATCGGGATTTTAACCAACTCAAACATGGCCGAGCGCTACGTCAGGCTCGCTGATCTGGGTTCTGTACCGGGGCGCGGTCCGGCTTTTCGATCCAAATCCCGGCAATGGCTCAGACTGTTGCAGATATCGGCGCCCCTTCAGGCGATACAGCAAAAAATCGCGCCATGAATCGGAAATTGATCAACACGATTGACAGCTAATATCCGCTATATTATACTTAGTCTAATATTTGGAATGTATGTATTCTTTTCCATATATTAGTGATTCTGAAGATAATCTTTACTTCATTTGATATTTCGCATGACTTCCCGCCTGATTTATTAATACCTTGTTCTTGTCATTGACGCGCTAATCAACCGGAGGAACCATGAAACTCAAAGGCTCGAAAACCGAGGAAAACCTGAAAGCTGCATTCGCCGGCGAATCCCAGGCCAACCGCCGCTATCTTTATTTCGCCAACAAGGCCGACATCGAAGGCCAGAACGATGTCGCCGCGCTGTTTCGTTCGACCGCCGAGGGGGAAACCGGCCATGCGCACGGCCACCTGGAATACCTTGAGCAGGTTGGCGATCCCGCGACCGGCCTGCCGATCGGCTCCAGCCGCCAGAATCTGAAAGCTGCCGTTGCCGGGGAAACGCACGAATACACGGACATGTATCCGGGCATGGCCAAGAGCGCGCGCGACGAAGGCTTCGAAGAAATTGCCGACTGGTTCCAGACGTTGGCAAAAGCCGAGCGCTCGCACGCCAACCGGTTCCAGAAGGCCCTGGACGTGCTGACGGATTGAGTGGGTGAAGGGTGAATGAGGGGCGAGGGGGGATTCTTTTCTTTCCCCCGGTCAGTCGATTTGCATCGATACTTCGCTCTTCACTCCCGCCTCCTCACCGCACGCCAAAATGAGCACGCGCGAAGGGAGTCTCGAAGCTCCCACCCGGCATCCGCTCGACTGGAAATCGCCGGATTTCTACGACGAGGACAAACTCAACGCCGAGCTTTACCGGGTCTATGACATTTGCCACGGTTGCCGCCGCTGCGTCAGCTTGTGCACCGCCTTTCCCACTTTGTTCGACCTCGTCGACGAGGGCAAGACCGGCGAGGTCGACGGTGTGGACAGGAAGGATTTCGCCAAAGTGGTCGACCAGTGCTATCTGTGCGACCTGTGTTACATGACGAAGTGTCCCTATGTGCCGCCGCACCAGTGGAACGTCGATTTTCCGCATTTGATGCTGCGCGCCAAGGCGGTCAAGTACGAGAAGGGTGAAGTCCGGTTGCGCGACAGGCTTCTGTCCTCCACCGACGCGATCGGCAAGCTCGCCGCGATACCGGTGGTGGCGCAGACGGTGAATGCGCTCAACGGCAACGGTGCGGCGCGCGCGCTGATGCAGAAAGTCATCGGCGTACACCAGGAGCGCAAGCTCCCCCCCTACAGTCCGTCGCGGTTTCGCGGCGGGGCGCCGGCAAGTCAGCCGCACCCGGCGAAAGCCAGCGCGCGTGCGCCGGGCAAGGTCGCGATTTTTGCCACCTGCTACGTGAATTACAACGAGCCGGGGATAGGCTACGATCTGATCAAGCTGCTCGATCACAACGAAATTCCCTATGTGATCGTGGAAAAAGAGGCTTGCTGCGGCATGCCCAAGCTGGAACTGGGCGATCTGGATGCCGTCGAGCGTCTGAAGTTCGTCAACATCCCGCCGCTCGCCCGGCTCGCGCGCGAGGGCTACGCCATCCTCACCGCCGTGCCCTCCTGCACCCTCATGTTCAAGTCGGAACTGCCGCTGCTTTTCCCAGGCGATGCCGAGGTGAAACTGGTGTCCGAGGCGATGTTCGATCCGTTCGAATACCTGGTGCTGCGCCACAAGGACGGTCTGCTCAAGACCGATTTCAAGCAGCCCTTGGGCAAAGTCTCCTACCATATCCCCTGCCATTCGCGGGTGCAGAACATGGGGCAGAAAACGCGCGAGGCGCTGCAATTGGTGCCGCAAACCACGGTAAACACGGTGGAGCGCTGCTCGGGGCACGACGGCACCTGGGGCGTGAAGACGGAGTACTACGCCAACTCGATGAAAATCGGCCGTCCCGTGTTTCAAGCCATGGCCGCGAGCGACCCGGATTACATCAGTTCCGATTGCGCTATCGCGGCGCGACATATTCAGCAGGGGATGGGAGAAACGAGGGCGCGGAGAGAGCATCCCCTGACCCTGCTGCGCATTGCCTACGGATTATGACAAGGGATAGATGAGCACAATGCAAAAGACCATGCACAAGATCGCGAGAGAGAGCCTGCTCAGCCTGGAAGCCTATGCCCGGCAACGCAAGGAATTTCGTGCCAAGGTCATGGCGCACAAAAGGGATCGCACGGTTCATCTGGGGGCGCACGTGACGCTCACGTTCGAGGACGAACTGACCATCCGCTATCAAGTCCAGGAAATGCTGCGCATCGAACGCACTTTCGAGGAGCAGGGCATACAGGACGAGCTCGACGCATATAATCCCCTGATCCCGGACGGGCGCAACCTCAAGGCGACCATGATGATCGAATATGCGGATGCAGAGGAGCGCAAGCACGCATTGTCGAAGTTGAAGGGGATCGAAGACCGGGTCTGGGTACAGGTGGAAGGTTGCGCTCGCGTCTACGCGATCGCCGATGAAGACCTGGAACGGGAGAACGAGGAGAAGACCTCCGCCGTGCACTTCCTGCGCTTCGAACTCGACGATGAGATGGCACGGGCGCTGAAATATGGCGTGGTTCTGGCGGCGGGCGTAGATCATCCGAACTATCAAGCCGAGCTCGGCGCCGTTGCCATGGGCGTGCGCGCCTCGCTGACCCAGGACCTGGACTGAAATCGACCAGCGCCGCAAGCTAGTCCCGCTAAAGCAGGACCAGGTTGTCCCGGTGAATTAGTTCGGGCTCGTCCACATAGCCGAGAACGGACAGGATCTCGCTGCTCGGCTTGCCCAGGATGCGGCGGGCTTCATTGGCGCCGTAGTTCACCAGCCCGCGCGCAAGTTCCTTGCCTTCGGGCGAGAGGCAGGCGACCACCGCGCCGCGTTCGAACGCGCCTTCAATGCTTTTCACGCCTATGGGCAGCAGGCTCTTGCCGTCCTTGACCAGCGCGCGCATCGCGCCGGCATCCAGCAGCAGCCTGCCGCTGACCTGCAAATGGTCGGCCAGCCACTGCTTGCGCGCGGCGATCGGCATGGTTTCGGCAACCAGTTGCGTGCCGATTGCTTCGCCCTCGGCAAGTCGCAGCAGCACTTCCGGCTCGCGCCCGGAGGCGATCACGGTATGCGCGCCCGAGCGCGCCGCGCGTTTGGCGGCAAGCACCTTGGTCAGCATGCCGCCTTTGGCGATGTGGCTGCCGGCTTTTCCGCACATGTCCTCCAGCTCCGGCGCTCCGGCCGTGGATTTGCGTACCAGTTCCGCCGACGCATCCTCGCGCGGATCGCGCGTATACAAACCGGCCTGGTCGGTAAGAATGATCAGGCAATCGGCCTCGATCAGGTTGGTGACCAGCGCCGCGAGCGTGTCGTTGTCGCCGAACTTGATCTCGTCGGTGACCACGGTGTCGTTTTCGTTGATGATCGGGATGACATCCAGCGCGAGCAGGGTGCGCAATGTCGAGCGCGCATTGAGATAGCGCTGGCGGTCGGCCAGGTCGGCGTGCGTCAACAGCACCTGGGCGGTATGCAGGCCGTGCTCGCGAAAGCACGTTTCATACACCTGCACCAGCCCCATCTGGCCCACCGCGGCGGCCGCCTGAAGTTCGTGCATCGCCTGCGGGCGCCGTGTCCATCCGAGGCGCTGCATGCCCTCGGCAATGGCGCCGCTCGACACCAGCACGACTTCCTTGGCGCGAGTCCGCAGTTGCGCGATCTGTCGCGCCCAGCGCGCAATCGCCGCACGGTCCAGGCCCTGGCCCTGGTCGGTGACGAGCGAGCTGCCGACCTTGACCACGAAGCGCTGGGCTGATTTGAGCAGCGTAGCCATGTCAGGCTGCCTGTTTTTCCGTGAGATGGTCCATGACGGCGAAGCATAGCTCGCGGCAGCCCTCGCCGGTTAGCGCCGAGATGGCGAACCACCGCCCTTTCCATCGATACGCCTTGAGGAAGCGCCGCGCCGCCTGATCGCGCTCGTCCGCCGGCAGCATGTCGGTCTTGTTGAGCACCAGCCAGCGCGGCTTGTCGTAAAGCGCCTGGTCGTATTTCTTCAGCTCGTTGACGATGGCGCGCGCATCCGCAACAGGTTCCACGCTGTCATCGAAGGGCGCGATGTCGACTATGTGCAGCAGCAGCCGCGTGCGCGCCAAGTGGCGCAGAAACTGGTGACCCAGCCCGGCGCCTTCGGCCGCGCCCTCGATCAAGCCGGGAATGTCGGCGACGACGAAGCTCCTGTCCTCGGCCACGCGCACCACCCCCAGATTGGGGTGCAGGGTGGTGAACGGATAGTCGGCGACCTTGGGGCGCGCGGCCGACACGGCACGGATGAAAGTCGATTTGCCCGCGTTGGGCATGCCGAGAAGACCCACGTCGGCGAGCAGTTTCAGTTCCAGCCGCAGTTCGCGCGATTCGCCCGCCTCGCCCGGGGTGAACTGGCGCGGCGCGCGGTTGGTGCTGGTCTTGAAGTGCAGATTGCCCAGGCCGCCTTTCCCGCCGCGTGCGATCAGCGCCTTTTGTTCGTGCGCAGCCAGATCGGCGATCAACTCGCCGGTTTCGGCATCGGTGATGACCGTGCCTACGGGGACGCGCAGCACGATGTCCTCCGCGCCCTTGCCGTACTGGTCAGCGCCGCGCCCGTTCTCGCCGCCCCTGGCGCGGTGAATGCGCGCATAGCGGTAATCGATGAGCGTGTTGATATTGCGGTCGGCTAGCGCATAGATGCTGCCGCCGTGGCCGCCGTCGCCGCCGTCCGGCCCGCCTCTGGGGACGAATTTCTCGCGCCTGAAATGGGCGACGCCGTCCCCGCCCTTGCCGGCGTGGACCTCGATTCTGGCTTCGTCGACGAATTTCATGGTTGGACTGGCGCACCAAATAAAAAAGCCCTACCGCGTGGATAGGGCTTTTCTAGGAGCCTGCCGGTGTTCAGGCCGGCACCACGCATACCGTTTTCTTGCTCATCGGGCCTTTAACTCCGAATAATACTTTGCCGGCAACCCTGGCGTACAGGGTGTGGTCCTTGCCCATACCGACGTTCTCGCCCGCATGCACCTGGGTGCCGCGCTGGCGCACGATGATGCTGCCCGCGGAAATTAACTGGCCGCCGTAACGCTTCACGCCGAGACGCTTGGACTGCGAATCGCGGCCGTTTCTGGAGCTGCCGCCTGCTTTTTTATGTGCCATGTCTTGCCTTTCCGATTAATCCGCCTACCTTATCCCGTGATTCCGGTGATTTCGATTTCCGTGAAATTCTGGCGATGCCCCTGGTGCTTCTGGTAATGCTTGCGCCGACGCAGTTTGAAAATGCGCACCTTGTCATGACGCCCCTGAGCCAGGACTTTCGCCTGCACCGAAGCTCCGGTGACGAGCGGCCTGCCCATCTTGAACTGCTCACCGTCGGCGACCAGCAACACCTGATCGAGCACGATTTCAGCTCCGATGTCTGCCGGCAACTCATCTATTTTCAATTTCTCGCCGGCAGCGACACGGTACTGCTTGCCGCCGGTTTTTATGACCGCGTACATGTTGAGACTCCAAAAAGGCGAAACAGCGATGAAACAAAAGAACCTACAATGATACAGCAATTTAGCTTTGGCCGTCAAAAGCTTTATGCTATGATTTTGTGCCCTCAAGAAACGTTTTCCAACTCTGGTTTCGGTCCTTTCTCAGTGCCCCTCGAACCCATCCATTCCCTCATCGACGCGGACCTGTACGCCGTGGACGCCATGATTCGCCGGCGGCTCGAGTCCGACGTGGTGCTGATCCGCCAGGTGGCCGAGCACATCATCGCCAGCGGCGGCAAGCGTCTGCGCCCGGCCATGCTGCTCTTGGCCGCCGGTGCGACCGGCTATGCCGGCAGCCATCACCATGAGCTTGCGGCCGTGATCGAGTTCATCCACACGGCGACGCTGCTGCACGACGACGTGGTTGACGAATCCGGGCTGCGCCGAGGGCGCAAGACGGCGAACGCCGCTTTCGGCAACGCCGCCAGCGTGCTGGTGGGCGATTTTCTGTATTCGCGCGCGTTCCAGATGATGCTCGCGGCGGACGACATGCGCGTCATGGCAGTGCTGGCCGAAGCCACCAACACCATCGCCGAGGGCGAAGTGCTGCAACTGCTGAACATGCACAACGCCGATACCGACGAGGCGCGCTACCTCGAGGTGGTGCGGCGCAAGACTGCGAAACTGTTCGAGGCCGCCACCCGCCTCGGCGCCATCCTCGGCCGAGCGGCGGCGGAGACCGAAGAAAACCTGGCGCTGTATGGCATGCACGTGGGCACCGCCTTCCAGTTGATCGACGACGTGCTCGATTATTCCGGCGAACTGCACGAGATGGGCAAGAACCTCGGGGACGATCTTAATGAGGGCAAGCCGACGCTGCCACTGATCTATGTCATGCGCAAGGGCTCGCCCGTGCAGGCGCGAACGGTGCGCCACGCGATCGAGCAGGGCGGGCGGGACGACTTCGAAGCGGTGCTCGATGCGATCACCCGTACCGGGGCGCTGGACTATGCGCGCGAGCAGGCCGGGCGCGAAGCCGCGGCAGCCTGCGCCGCCATCGAGCGCCTGCCGAGTTCAAGATACCGCGACAGTTTGCTACAATTGGCAGACTTCGCGGTCAATCGTAACTACTGACCGCATTCGTTTTCGGGGGTTCGCCCCCCGTCTGTAACACCTCGGGGTGTAGCTCAGCCTGGTAGAGTACTGCGTTCGGGACGCAGGAGTCGGAGGTTCAAATCCTCTCACCCCGACCAATAATGTCAATAAGTTAGTTTTACAAAACGCCGGCATCTAGCTGGCGCTTTTCTTGCATAAATCCGAGATACGTCCAGCGTGGGGAAAGCTGCCTTAGCTGCCTTGTGCTACTCGGGGGCCGACCAGTCGTTCGCCGACTCATCTCAACACGCTCACCCGCACCCACTGTCCCTCTTCTCCGCGTTAACCGAAAGCGCGAATCCCGGTAGCTGGCGCAAGCGGGTATGCGCGGCTCAAACCGGGCATTTCGTCTTAATTTGTCACGCGCTTGTTAAACATTGTTAAACCGGCTTCAACGGGCTGTCGTGGGGCGTAGAGTGCATCCTCCAGAGCGCGAATTGATGCTCAATCGCGCCGCTGCGGCCGGGAAGGATCCGGTGCGAAAGGAATGACCATGGAAGAACATAATATGGGCCGACGAAAGCGGATCCTTTACATCGAGGATGAGACCGACCTGCAGTGGCTGGTGAAACATGTCTTGGAGTCGGCCGGTGGTTTCGAGGTGATGGTGTGCGGTTCCGGCGCGGAAGGCTTGCGCAGTATCGAGAATTTTGCCCCTGACCTGGTCCTCCTGGACGTGATGATGCCCGAAATGGACGGGTTCAGCGTGTTGTGCGCGCTGCGGGCCCGGCCGCAAAGCGCTACGGTTCCGGTGCTGTTCCTCACCGCCAGGACGCAGGAGGGCGATGAATATCTGGCGCTGGGCGCGAACGGGGTGATTGCCAAGCCGTTCGAGCCTAGCCGGTTGGTAGCTCAGGTGCGTGCGCACACCGGGGAACTGCTGCAAGCATAGCTGTTTCGAAATGAGGGGATATCTCCCCGCATGCTCCCCTGGATCGGCCCGTTGCGGAATTCATTGCGCAACGGATTTCTGGAATCCGGTCCTTCCCGGCCGCAAATCAAGGTGAAGGGGTGGACGCAAAACGCTGCCAGAGCATGCGGATCTGCTCCACCAGCGCCCGCGGCTCTACCGGCTTGACTATGACGCCCAGCGCGCCGCGCAGAACCAAATCCTGCTGTACCTGGCGCTGCGTGTTTGCGGTGAAGAATACCACCGGGATCGCGGCTATCTCGGGCAGTTCGCGCAATGCGTCCATGGTGGCAATCCCGTCCATGCCAGGCATCATAAAGTCGAGCAGTATCAGGTCGGGCGCATACGCACGCGCGGATTGCACGGCTTCCGCGCTGTTGCCACAGACCCGCACTTCATAGCCTCCGCCGACTTCCAGGCTGAGACGGGTGATGAGCTGTATATCGGGATCATCCTCGACCAGCATGATTTTTTTCAGCGACGATTCCATATCGAACGGCTAGGACCTGCGCATCGCCCTGCGTTCTGCTTTATTCTCGCCCGCTGCCTGCGCCAGCGCGCCCAGTTCGAAGTAAAACGTCGTGCCCATGCCGGGCGTGCTGGCGAAATCTATTTTTCCGCCGAGCTTGTCGATGATCATTTTGCAGATGGCCAGGCCCAGGCCCGTGCCGCCCCGCTGGCGCGAGGTCGAGCTGTCGGCCTGGGCGAATCGGTCGAAAACGCGGGGCTTGAATTCTTCCGGGATGCCCGGGCCGGGGTCGATGACGCTGACGCGGAAGGCGTCGTGCCTGCGCTCCAGACGCACTTCGACGCGAGCGCCGCGCGGCGAGAACTTGGCCGCGTTTGACAGCAGATTGGCCATCACCTGCATCAGTTTGTCGGAATTGGCGTTGACCCACGCCGGCCCGTGGCTGTGGGTCAGCGCCAGCCCGACGCCATATTGCCCGGCATACCCTTGATTGGCCAGGATGGAAGAACGCAACAGCGCTTCGAGTTCCACCGGCTCAAGCCGGATCTTCAGCGTGTCGGAATCGAGTTTTTCCACGTCCAGAATGTCGTTGATCAGCCGCACCAGGCGCTGCGAATTGTCCCTGGCGACACGCACCAAAGTCTTGGTTTCGGCGTTTAAGTTCGTCATCCCGTCGAGCAGGCCGAGTGAGCCGACGATGGAGGAAAGCGGGGTGCGCAACTCATGGCTGACCACGCCAATGAATTCATTCTTCATACGCTCGATTTCTTTGCGCGCCGAGATGTCGGCATTGGTTCCCGTGATCCGCAGGGCGCGGCCGGCGGCGTCGCGTTTCACCACCTGGCCATGGCTGAGCACCCATTTCCACTTGCCCGCGCGCGTCCTGACGCGGGCTTCAACGTGGTACTCCGGGCTTGTGCCTTTCAGTGCAGCGATAAACGCCGTCGTACTGCGCTCGCGATCGTCCGGATGCACCAGTGCGTACAAGGCCTGCACATCGGTGAAGGTTTCGCGGGGCGAATCGCCGAGCATTTCCGCCCAGGTATCGCTGAGGTATATCCGGCCACCGGCGATGTCGGCATCCCAGATGGCGAGCCGAGATCCCTGCAGCGCCAGGTCGAGGCGCTCGTTGATGCGGGTGATTTCCTCCTGCTGCCGCACGCGTTCGCTGATGTCGGCGTGCGTGCCGATCATACGCAAGGGCTCGCCACCGGCATCGCGGCTTACCACCATGCCGCGGCTGAGTATCCATTTCCAGGTCCCATCCTTGCACAGCATGCGGAACTCGCTGGCATAAGAGGGGCTGTCGCCGTCCAAATATCCTTGCAGATCCGCCAGCACGCGCGGCCTGTCCTCCGGATGAATCCGCTTCTCCCATTCTTCCCGCCGGTTCTCGACCTCGTCCTCGGCAAAGCCCAGCATAGCCTTGTAGCGCTTTGAATACAGGACTTCGCCGGTTCGGATGTTCCGGTCCCATACGCCATCGCCGGCGCCTTCGAGCGCAAACTTCCAGCGCTCTTCGCTCGCGCGCAGCGCCTCCTCCGCGGCCTTGCGCTCGGTAATGTCGATGATCATCGCGAAAAACCCGTTGACGCGGCCGGCGTCGTCGTAATCCGGAATGAACGTGCCGGCGAGATAGTGCTCGCTGCCATCTTTTGCGGAGCGCTTGCGCTCGTACTCGACCCGCTTTCCCTGCAGGGCCTGCTCGATCTCAGGCAGGATGGACCCATAGACGTCGGTTCCCAGGACCTCCGCCAGATGGCGGTTGTCGATGCGTTCGGCGGGCCAATCGAGCCATTCTTCCATGGCATGGTTGTGGAATAGCAAGCGGTGCCGCCTATCGATATAGCCGATCATTGCGGGGACGGAGCCAGTGACCAGCCGGTACTGCTTCTCCTGTTCGCGCAACTGCGCTTCCGCCAGGCGCCGCTCTTCGCGCTGGCGATAGATCGCCGCCGCGGCGAACAGCGCCAGCCCGATTGCCAACAGAGCGCTCCAGGCGGTGAACGGGGTGAGCTGCCGGGTGCGCGCGGCGAAGCGCTCGTCGCGCTCGGCGGCCAGGTAGCGCTCTTCGCGCCGCATCTCGTCCACCAGTTGTTCGACTTCCCGCGCGTTCGCGAGGAAGGCATCGCTCGAAATGAAGGATAAGGCCGCGGCCGTTCCCTGCCGCTGGCGCAGGCGGATGGCCTGCTGTCGCAGGTCCATCATGGCATTTGCCGCAACGTCCAGCGTGGTCACGCGGCGCTGCTGTCCGGCATTGCCGGCGACGAATTCGGCCAGGTACACGATTTCGACCCGGCATCGGGCCTCTGCCTTGCGCAGCTGCTCCAGGTCCTGCTCCGAGGGGCGGACGACGTAACTCAGGGTGGCGGTTTCAGCCGTTTGCGAGGCACTGACCAGTTCCTCGAGCTTAGCTAGGATGCGTTGCCTCTGCGCTTCGGCGTTGGCCTGCTCCACCCGCTCCGTTACGGTCAACTGATAGGCGCCGCCGATCGCCACCAGCATGGCGATGGTGGTGGCAAGAACCAGGTAGACGCCGGTTTTGAACGAGAAGTTCATCTCCGCCAAAGCATCTTACTTTTCGGCCGCAGCGTCAAATTTGTAGATGGCCGAGTCGGGCGCCGTCGGTGTCTGCTAAAATGGACGCAGGAGGTGTATGTCCGATAAGTTCATCGTCGCCGTGGACGCGCAGATTGCCGCGCTGGTGCCGCGTTTCCTCGCCAATCGGACCGCCGATGTCGATAAAATCCGCGCCGCGCTCGCAGGCGCCGATTTTGAGGCGGTACGCGCCGCGGCGCACGCGATGAAAGGGGCGGGCGGCAGCTACGGTTTCACCGAGATATCGCGGCTGGGCGCGGCGATGGAGGAGGGCGCGCTGCGGCGCGACGCCGCGGCGATCACCGGCCTTGCGGCAAGCTTGGAGGAGTATCTCGGGCGCATTGAAATCAAATTTGCCGACGAGCGATGAGCAATAGCAATGGGTAAATTCAAGTCAGGACTGTCCCGCACCCATCACCAATCACTCACGACCTGACGACCATGCGTATCGCATTGCTGGAGGACGAGCAGGATCAGGCAGACCTGGTGAGCGCCTGGCTGAACGCCGCTGGCCACAGTTGCCATGTCTACCTGTTGGGCAAGGATCTGGTGCGCGAGGCGCAGCGCGAGACGTTCGACCTGTTTCTGCTCGACTGGGAAGTGCCCGGCATGTCCGGCGCGGAGGTGCTGGTCTGGATCCGCGCCAATATCGCCGCGCCGGTGCCGGTGCTGTTCGTCACCGCGCGCCAGCGCGAGGAGGACATTGTCCACGCCCTGTCCAGCGGCGCCGATGATTACATGGTCAAACCCCTGGGCAAGCTCGAACTCCTGGCGCGCATCGACGCGCTGGCGCGGCGCTCGCGCGCGAACCCGAATCAGGCCGAGGACGTGCTCGAATACGGGCGCCTGAGCGTGGATTGCCGCAACCGCCAGGCGAAGCTCGACGGCGAGGAAGTCGCATTGACACAAAAGGATTTCGAACTGGCCGTGTTCCTGCTGCGCAACATGGGCCGGCTGTTGTCGCGCGGCCATATCCTGGAAGCGGTGTGGGCGCAGTCTGCCGAAATCAATACGCGCACGGTCGACACGCATGTCAGCCGCATCCGCGGCAAGCTCAAGCTCACGCCCGAGAACGGCTGGCGGCTGTCGGCTATTTATCAACACGGCTACCGGCTCGAGCGGGTCGCCGCCGCAGCGGCGCAGTAGGGCGTGGTGAACGCGTGCTGTGTCCTCGGGCCGTGCCCGGGCTTACCGTGAGCAAACTTCTGCTGCTGATCTTCGTCGTTCTGGCCGCGTGGTGGCTGGTCAACGGTTTTCGCCGCAACCGGGCGGCGAAGGACGCGGCTGAAGCCGCGCCCGAGCAAATGGTCACTTGCGCTCATTGCGCACTGTGTCTTCCGCGCGGCGAGGCCATCGCCGAAGGAGACAAATTCTTCTGCTGCGAGGAGCACCGCCGCCTGGCGGGTTAGCCGATCTGGAATGGCCACCTGGCAACTCGCGCTCGACACGCAGCCCGACTCGTTCTGGGTTTCGCTGCGCTATTTCAACATCTACCGCCTGCTGCTCGCGCTGGTGTTCCTGTCGGCGGTGCTGATCTTTGGCGACAGCCTCAATTTCGGCAGTCACAGCCTCGCGCAGTTCAAGTATGTGAGCGGCGCCTACCTGCTGCTGGCGATCGCCTACCAGGCGCTCCTGGAAAAGCTGCGCAGCCATTTCAATTTCCAGTTGAGCCTGCACGTCATCACCGACATCGTCGCGTCGGTGCTGATGATGAACGCGAGCGACGGCTTCAGGAGCGGCCTGGGCGTGATGCTGCTGATCTCGCTCGCGGCTGCGGCCTTGGTGAGTCGCGGTGCCTTGATGCTGTTCTATGCCGCGCTCGCGTCCATTGCCATCCTGCTGGAGCAGACCTACTGGATTCTGCAATTCGATCACGGCACGGCGAATTTCGTGCAGCCCGGACTGCTCTCCATCGGTTATTTCGCCACGGCGCTGATTACCAACCAGTTGGCGCAGCGCGTCATCCGCCAGGAGCGGGTGATGCGCCAGCGCTCGGTCGATCTGAGCAATCAACTGCGCATCAACCAGTTGGTGATCCAGGACATGCAGGACGCGGTGCTGGTGGTCGATGGCAACGGTCTGGTGCGCCAGCATAATCCACAGGTGTCACTGTTGCTCGGATCGCAGGCGCCCGAGCTCGACCAGATCGAGAACTATTCGCCCGAGATCGCCCGCCTGCTTGGGCGCTGGCGCAGCCAGCGGGATTGCTCGACGCAAACCCTGTTGCTGACGGGCAGTGGCAAGCAGGTGCGCGCGCGCTTTGTCGAGGCCGGCACTGACGGCGGCAGCTTTTCCCTGGTGTTCCTCGAGGACTTGTCGAGGCTGCAGGAACAGGCGCAGCAACTGAAGCTGGCGGCTCTCGGACGGCTCACCGCCAATATCGCGCACGAGATCCGCAATCCGCTCTCGGCGATCAGCCACGCGAGCGAGCTGTTGCTGGAGGAGCGGCGCTACCCGTCGCAGGAGCGCTTGCTGCACATCATCCAGGACAACTCCAAGCGCCTCGATCGTATGGTGCACGACGTGCTTGAGCTGACGCGGCGCGACCGCGTGCGTCCCGAGGCCATCCAGCTCGCGGCTTTTCTACCCCCCTTCGTCGATGAGTTCGCGCAAAACGAGAAAATCCCGTCAACAAGCTTCGCGCTGGAATTGCACGGAGTGGGCGAGATCTCGTTCGACCGGGTGCACTTGCAGCAGGTGTTGTGGAACCTGTTGCGCAACGCCTGGCGCCATTCGCGCCAGCGCGAGGCGAGCGTGCGCGTGGCGGTCCGGTGCCAGGCGAATCGGGTAGAATTGCGCGTAATCGACGACGGCGAGGGCGTGCCCACGCACCTGCGACAGCAATTGTTCGAACCTTTCTTCACCACCTACAGCGGCGGCACCGGTCTCGGCCTGTATATCGCGCGCGAAATGTGCGCCGCCAACGGCGCCATCCTGGAGTACGCCGAGCAGCCGGTTGGAGGCGGCGGCGCGGATTTCCGCATGCTGTGTGGCGGCGGGCCCGCGTGAAACGCGCCGAACGCAGGAGCGATCCGGTCGCCGCCACGATTCTGGTGGTAGATGACGAGGCCGATATTCGCGAGCTGCTCGAACTGACCTTGGTGCGCATGGGGCTGGCGGTGGAGTCCGCAGCCGGCGTGGCCGAGGCGCACGCGCTGCTAAGCGCAAAGCAGTTCGGCCTGTGCCTCACCGACATGCGCCTGCCCGATGGCGACGGTCTGGATCTGGTGCGCTACATTGGCGAGCATTGCAGCGACCTTCCCGTGGCGGTGATCACTGCCTACGGCAGCGCCGAGAACGCCGTGGCGGCGCTCAAGGCCGGCGCATTCGACTATCTGTCCAAGCCGGTGTCGCTGGAGGATCTGCGCACTCTGGTCAAGTCGGCGCTCAAGCTGCCGCAGCGCGTCTCCGCCGCAAGGCCCACGCGCCACCAGTTGCTGGGCGATTCACCGCCGATGCGGCAGGCGCGCGAGATGATCTACAAGCTCGCCCGCAGCCAGGCGCCGGTCTACCTCAGCGGTGAATCCGGCAGCGGCAAGGAATTGGCGGCGCGCCTGATCCACGAGCAGGGGGCGCGCCATGACCAGCAGTTTGTGCCGGTGAACTGCGGCGCGATTCCGGAAAACCTCATGGAGAGCGAGTTCTTCGGCTACAAGAAGGGGGCTTTCACCGGGGCGGAGGCCGACCGCGACGGCTTCTTCCAGGTGGCGCACGGCGGCACGCTGTTCCTGGATGAAGTTGCCGACTTGCCGCTTGCCATGCAGGTGAAGTTGCTGCGCGCCATTCAGGAGAAACGGGTGCGCAAAGTGGGTGCGACGGTCGAGGACCCGGTGGATGTGCGCATGATCTGCGCCACCCACCAGAACCTCGCCGCACTGGTCGAGGCGGGGGCGTTTCGGCAGGACCTGTATTTTCGCCTCAACGTGATCGAGCAGAAAATGCCGTCCTTAAAGGAGTGCCGCGAAGATATCCCCGTGCTGGCCGAGTCCATGCTCGCGCGCATGGACGGGCCGGGCG
>SCTX01000055.1 GCA_004298385.1 Betaproteobacteria bacterium
CAGGAAGAATTCGACGCTCATGGCATCAATATCGTCCCCAACATGGCGGTCACCATGCTCGGGCCGTTGTTGATCCGCTACGGCACCGAGGCGCAAAAACAGTACTACCTCCCGCGTATCCTGTCGGGGGAGATCCGCTGGTGCCAAGGCTATTCCGAGCCGGGAGCCGGTTCCGACCTGGCCGGGCTGCGCACCAGCGCCGTGCCGGAGAGCGATCACTTCGTCGTCAACGGTCAGAAAACATGGACTTCCTATGCCCATGAATCGGACATGATCTTCATGCTGGTTCGAACCGATAAGGACGCCAAGAAACAGGAAGGCATCAGTTTTCTGCTGGGGGATATGAAGGCGCCCGGCATCACCATACGGCGCATCAAGAACCTCACCGGCAATTCGGAGTTTTGCGAGGTCTTCTTCGACAACGTCAAAGTGCCGAAGGAAAACATCGTGGGCCGACTCAACCAGGGTTGGACCATGGCGAAATCGCTGTTGGGCTCCGAGCGCATCACCATCGGCAGCCCCCGGGTCGCCAAATATCCTCTCAAACTGCTCGGTAAACTCGCCCAGGAAAGGGGCTTGATGCAAGACCCCGAATTTCGCGCACAGTATGACGCGTTACGGTTGGACGTGGCCGATTTGGACGCGGCTTTTGTGCGTTTTGCGGAGGTATTGCGGCGAGGTGAAGAATTGGGTCCGGAGGTGTCTCTGCTGAAGATTTGGATCACCGAGACCTATCAGCGGGTTACCGACCTCATTCTTGAAATTACCGGGGAGGCCGGGGTGCAAGACGAGATGCTGGCCTTGGCCGACGGCGTCCAAGTGCATCCTGCCAATCATTATTTTGCCTCTCGTCCCGCCTCCATTTACGGCGGCACCAACGAGATCCAGCGCAATATTCTCGCCAAGGCAATTCTGGAGTTACCGGGTTGAGGGGTTTCTGACGTTACCAAGCACCGTCATAGGGGGCGGATTTCATGAGCGCGATACAAGACGCGGTGTTCAACGGGCCGGGTCCGGATAGGGTCTATCAGGAATTCCTGGGAAAAGGCGAGTTACGTATTCAACGCTGCGGCGACTGCGGCAAGCAGGTGTTTTATCCCCGCTTGACCTGCACTGGTTGCGGTAGCATCGAGCTCGCGTGGGTGCGTCCCTCCGGGCGGGGCACCGTCTACGCGGTGAGCATCGTGAACCGCCAAGCCGAAAGGGGCGGACCGTACAACGTGGTGCTGGTGGATTTGGCGGAAGGCGCCCGCATGATGGGCCGGGTCGACGGGGTGGATAACGAGCAGGTGAAAATCGGCATGGCCGTCAAGGCCAAGATCGATAGCAGCGGCAAGACGCCCTTTGTCGTTTTCGACCCCGCATAAGGAGCAATCATGCCCAACAGCATTCGCGGCGCAGCCGCTATCGTTGGAGCATCTTTGGCCGGTCTCGGGGGAGCGCCCGGCCGCACTTCGGAAGACATCGCTATCGAGGCCAGCTATAAGGCGCTGGCCGAGGCGGGGCTGACCACTCAGGATGTGGATGCCGTGTTCGGTTCGCTGCCCGGCGACTGCAACCCGTTATCCGGCCTGCTGATGGCGGAAATCATGGGTATTCGACCGAAGTTCACCGACAACAACCGTACCGGCGGTTCCACCTTCCTGTCCTATACGCTGATGGCCGCCATGGCCATCAGGCAAGGCTTGTGCGATACGGCACTGATTTTCTACGGCAGCAACCAACGCTCCAATACCGGAAAACTGGTTTCCTCGGTGCGTCCCTTCGTCTACGAAGCTTTCTACAATCCTATTTTTCCGGCGACTTCCTACGCTTTGGCGGCTTCTCGGCACATGCATCAGTACGGAACGACGAGGGAACAGTTGGCTAGCGTTGCCGTGGCCGCCCGCCAATGGGCCAACATGAACCCAGAAGCCTTCATGCGAGGGCCCCTGTCGGTGTCGGACGTGCTCAACGCCCGCATGGTGTCGAGTCCCTTCACGGTGAGGGATTGCTGTCTGATCACCGACGGCGGCGCCGCGCTGGTGATGGTTTCGGCCAAGCGGGCCAAGGATTTTCCCAAGAAGCCGGTGTATCTTTTGGGGGCGGCGGCTGCCACCACCCACATGAACATCATGGCCATGGCCGATCTGACCGAAACCGCCGCCAAGGATTCCGGCCAGCGGGCATTCCAGATGGCCGGGATGAAGCCCGCGGACGTGGATGTAGTGGAACTGTACGATGCCTTCACCATCAATGCTATTTTGTTCCTGGAAGATTTGGGGTTCTGCAAGAAAGGCGAAGGCGGATCCTTCGTCGCCAGCGGCGCCATCGCGCCGGGGGGCAGCCTGCCCGTAAACACCAACGGCGGCGGGCTGTCCTGCGTCCACCCCGGGATGTACGGCATGTTTACCCTGGTCGAAGGGGTGCGGCAGTTGCGCGGGGAATGCGGCGAGCGACAGGTGAAAAACGCTCAGGTGGCGCTGTGCCATGGCAGCGGCGGGGTGCTTTCGAGCCAGATCACCAACATCCTCGGGTCTGAAGCCACGCTTTGATGACGGTCATAGGCGCCCCCCCGGCGGGTATCTACCCGGCGGAGACGAGGATTTTCCGCGGCGATCGCTCGACTCCAAGCCTGGTTCGGGAGAATCCTATGGCCGTTTTATCGAGAAAGTCGCGATGAACCATTCTATTGCCCTCCGGGTCACGGGCCTGCTGTCGCGCATCCCGAGACGGGCGCGGGGAATGTTGCTCGCCATGATAGCGGCGGCTTCGTTTACTTTGCTGCACACCTCGGTGCGATATGCCTCCAAGGAATTGCATGTTTTCGAGATTACGTTTTTTCGTTATTTCTTCGCTCTGCTATTTCTGTTGCCCGGTCTAGTCAAGAGCCGCTTCGGCATCCTGCAGACATCCAAGCTGCGTTTGCACTTGATCCGCAGCGTCCTGCTGATGTTGTCGATGTGGTCCCTGTTCACGGCTCTCAGCATTACGCCTCTGGCGCAAGTGACGGCCCTGAGCTTTATCGCGCCGGTGTTCGGGACCATCATGGCTATTTTGATCTTGAAGGAGCGTTCCACGTTAAGCCGTTGGCTCGCGGTTTTGTTCGGGTTCATCGGGATGCTGGTGGTACTGCGTCCCGGCATCATCGAAATTAGCTTGGGCCCGTTATTGGCGGTGTTTGGAGCGTTGATGTGGGGCCTGTCCACCCTGGTCATCAAGATGATGGCGCAGACCGAATCCAGCAGCACCCAGGTAACTTATATGGCGGTGATAGTGGCGCCGCTGACTTTCATCGGGGCATGGTTCGTTTGGGAGTGGCCCACTTGGCACGTGCTTCCGGCACTCATCTTCATGGCTTTCATCGCCACCGTAGGGCAGTTCGCTTACACCAAGTCATTCATGCTGGCCGATGCGACGGCGCTGATGCCCCTGGATTTCACCCGTATGCTGTGGGCGTCCCTCCTGGGTTATCTGCTGTTCGGGGAAATCCCGGGCCTGTGGACTTGGGTGGGGGGGACGATCATTTTCTGCAGTGCGGCCTATATCACTCTGCGGGAGGCCAAATCCGGGACCCCGGCAACTGCCGAAGCCGTGAGTTAAGCTTCGGGCCGATGAGCGCGGGATTATTGCGGACGCCAGCGAAAGCCGGCAATGCGCCGGATGTGAACTGAAAATGGGCGAATAGCCGCGAACCCAGCACCCGTTCCGGGATCCAGGATTCCCAGGCGACGAAGGTCAAGCCCGCTCCCGCCGCGGCTAGTAGGCGGGCGTCGCCGGGGCGATCGGTTCCGGCAGCCCCGTTTGTTGCCGGCGTCCCCCAAGGGAATTTCCTTCGGGACGTCCCCCAAGGGGACTTCCTTCGGGGCGTCCCACGACACCCATAGCCCAGGCCGGGATCAAGGTGATCGCGAACAGTATGGATATAATTATGAATCCATCCTGAAAGCCCATAGCGCTGGCCCGGGCGGAAATCACCTGTCCCAGAAAGTGGAGGGCTCCGGATCGTTGCAAATCCTCCGAAGCGCCGCCTTGGGCCAATAATTGGCCGGTCAATCTGAGGAATTCGGCAGTCGCCGTATTGGCGGGGGTTTGCAACTCCGTAAGGGCGTCGCTGTGAAAAAAAGTGCGGCGATCTCGCATGACGGTGAGCAGGTTTACCCCGATGGCGCCCCCCAACTGGCGGAAAAAATTGATCATCCCGGAGCCTTGTCCCAGCAGTTCCGGGCTGAGGGAACGCAAGGCCCCGGCATTAAGGGGGGGATTGACCAAGCCGATGCTGATCCAGCTAAATAGGATGAGCAGGGAGATGTGCCAGAAAGAGCTGTTCGCGTTTAAGCGGGACATTAGATAAGCGCAAACGGAAAAGCAGAATAAACCGACGAATACCGGTTGATGCGGGGGGAGCCGGTCGCCCAATCGTCCGGCCAGAGGGAACACAATCGCCAGGGCCAAGCCTCCCGGCATCATAATGAGCCCCGATTCGGTGGGGGTGAAGCGCTGAATGGTTTGGGCAAATTGGGGCACCAGATAGGTGAAACCGAACAGCCCAAGCCCGATGGTGAACGCCACCGCGCTGGCCGCGGCAAAACGCTGGTTGGAAAAAATCCGCAAATCCAGCAGCGGGTGGGAGGTGCGGGATTCCCACATGAGAAACCCGACCAAGAGCAGTGCCGCGGAGATCAGCAGGCCCAGGATGGTGCTGGAACCCCATCCTTCCCGCTGCCCGTTGGACAAGCCGATCAGCAGGCATCCCATGAATGCCAGCATAATCAGGAATCCCTGCCAGTCCAGGCGGATCCTCTGGGCTCCGGGCGCCTTTCCGGGCATGTAGAGGATTCCCGCCACGATCCCGATGATGCTGGTGGGCACCGTCATGAAAAACACATAACGCCAGTTGAAGGCGTCGATGAGCATACCTCCGATCGTCGGACCGAAAACCGGGGCCAGCACAATGCCGATGCCGTAGATACCCATGGCCTGGCCGCGCTTGTCGGGGGGGGAAATTCTGAACAAGGTGTACATGGCCAGGGGCATCATCACGCCCGCCATGGCGCCCTGGGCGATGCGGCTGGCGATGAGAATGGCCGCGTTGGGGGCCAATCCCCCCATTATCGACGCCGCGAGGAATATGCCGAGAGCGGCGACAAAGGTATTGCGCTCGCCGAAACTTTGCACCAGCCAGGCATTGAGCATCATGGTGGCCGTTACCGCCGCCAAAGTTCCGGAGAACAGCCATTGGGCGTGATCCTGGCTCATGCCGAAAGCGCCCTGAATCTGGGGAATGGCCACATTGATGATGGTGGTGGCCAATACCGCCGACAAGGCCCCCAGCATCACCGTGACGGTGATGACCCAGCGCTGGGCGGACGAGGGGATTTCCGGGTCAGCGCTTGCGGATGTCAATGTCCACCTCCACCATCATGCCGGGGCGCAACAGGACATCCTTTTGCTCGAACAGCAGCCTCACCGGCAGCCGCTGGGTGACCTTGGTGAAGTTGCCGCTGGGGTTGGGGTCCGGCAGCAAGGCGAATTTGCTGGTGGCGGTGCGTCCTACGCGGTAGACGATGGCGGTAAATTTGCGCCCGGGGTAGGCGTCTACCACGACATCGGCTTTTTGCCCCAACTCGACATCGGCGATGTCCGTCTCCTTGACGTTGGCCGCGATCCAGATTTTGTCGGGATCGTGGAACAGGGCCAGGCGCTGGCCGGCGAAGACGTATTCGCCTTTGTTGGCGAAGGTCTTGACGATCATGCCGCCGGCGGGCGCCGTGATGTCGCGGTCGTTCAAATCGGCATGCTGCCGCTGGATTTGGGTGTGCAGTTCATCGCGTTGCTTGGCCAGCACCGCCAGTTGGCCCTGCAGCACCCGGAGCTGCTTGCGCTTGCCTCCAGCCACCGCCAGGCTGCCTTTTGCCACCGCCACTCCGGCCCGGAATTTGCGGTAATTTTCCTGGGCCGTGAGGTAAGTCGCATGGGCCCGGCTCAAGCCTTGCGGGGAAATCCACTTGGCTGCGGCCAGTTCCCGCGCCCGCTGATAGTCGTCCTTGGCCTGATCGAGTTCGGGACCCATGGCGGCCAACGCCGCTTCCGCCGCGGTTACCGAACTGCTTTCCTGCTGTACTTGGCCCAGGGTTTCTTCGTCCACCTGGGTGATCTGGGCTTTTACCAGGGCGGTCTGATCGTCCAATGCCGCCAATCTTGCCTCCAAGCCTTTAAGTTGCAGTCGCGAGTCCCGAGCGTCGATGCGGGCCAGCACTTGCCCTTGTTTGACCGCATCGCCTTCGATGATCGGCAAGTCGACAACCCAGCCGGATACCCGGCTGGCAATGACGATGACTTCCCCGTCTACGCTGGCGTCTTCACTGAAAATATGGGTGCTTCTGTGATGCACCCAACGACCGATCCAGACCGCGGCGAGAACCGCCACGACCAGCAGGATCCAAAATCGCGGGCCCGCCGGCAGCCGGTTTTTCAGGGAGGAATAGCTGCGGGCGCTGTCGGGGGAAGAGGGTTGTTCCATCTGAGCGGCTTTAAGGGAAGAGTTTCCAGTTTGTGTTTATTTTTTGGTGCCTCCGGATCCTCTGGCCACTCCGGCAGACACCAGTCCATCGATTTCTTGTCTTGAATATCCCGCCTCCTCCAGGATCTCCGCGGTGTGTTCTCCCAACAGCGGAGCATGCCGCCGAATCGCCGGCGGCGTGTCCGACCAGCGGGTCGGGATGCCCATACTGCGGATGCGCCCCTCGGAAGGATGCTCCACCCACTCGAAGAATCCGACCTGTTTCAGATGGGCATCTTGCAACAGGCTGGAGGGAGTATGCAGGGGCATCACCGGAATATCGGCTTTTTCCAGAGCTTCCAGCCATTCTGCGGTGGTACGGGTCGCCATCGTCTCGGTGACGAAGGCGTACAAGGCATCGACGTTCTTGGTCCGGCTCCCCATGTCGGCGAAACGCGGATCCACCAATAGGTCTTCGCGCCCGATCATGTTGCAGAAGCTGTGCCAATGTTTGTCGATGTAGATGAGAACGCAGACGTAGCCGTCCTTTGTTTTGCACGGCCGGCGGTCCTTGGCCAACAGCCGGACGTAGCCCGCGCTGCCCATGGGTGGATCGAAGGTCTCGCCGAACATGTGATCCGACAATACGAACTGGGTCATGGTCTCGAACATCGGCACCTCGATGGCCTGCCCCCGTCCGCTACGCTCTCGGGCGTAGAGAGCCGCCGTCACGGCGTAGACCGCGGTCAAGCCGGTGGTGCGATCGCAAATGTTGGTAGGCAGATAGCGAGGTTCGCCGCTTACCTGCCCCACCAGGGAAGGCAGGGATACCGCCCCCTGGATCAAGTCGTCGAGGGCCGGCTTGCCAGCGTAGGGGCCGTCTTCGCCGAATCCATAGGCGCCGCAATAGATGATCCGGGAGTTCACCGCCGCCACTTCTTCGTAGCTCAAACCCAGTCTGCCCATGGAACCCGGCCGCAGATTGAACAACAGCACGTCGGCCCGCTCTATCAGACGCATCAGCGCGCGCAAGCCGTCCGGCTGCCGCAGATCCAATGCGATGCTGCGTTTGTTGCGATTGAGGGCCAGGTACATGGGCCCCATCCCCTTGCTGCGGCTGGGACCGATATGCCGTACGGTATCCCCCTCCGGAGACTCCACCTTGATGACATCCGCTCCCAGGTCCGCCAGAATCTGCGTGGCGAACGGGCCCATCACCACCGTGGTGAGATCGACAATTTTGACGCCGGCCAACGGTCCCTGCATGGATAAGCTCCTATGAACGGCCGGGTATTCCCCGGCCGCATTTTGTTGCGGCTAATTGAATTTACGCCAGATTGAATTCGGCTAAAGCAATTTCCGGAGTCACGTCGTCGAACCAGACTTTCAGCGCATCGCCGATTTTCACCTTGGAAGGATCGCCAGTGACGACATTGGTCATCATCCGCGGACCTTCCACTAGGTACAAACGACTATCGCGCCGATCCGGGTCGTGCCGGAGAGCGTCAAGGACAACGGGTGTTCGGCCTTGCCCGATTGCTCGGTGTAATAGTAGCACACCCCGTTGGCGCGGAACCGCGCCGGCACCTCCCCGGATTGAAGTTCGGCGCCGGTACTTCTTCCATGACGAACTGCTCCATGCCGCCCGTCACATCGACTGCATGCGCTTCAGTTCCGCTCCGAGCTGTTCAGCCGTTTTATAGGCAACGCCGAATGCGCCCATCGCGCCGGCCAGGAAACACAGTGACTGCACGGCTTCGACCTGAGCAAAATGGGGTTCAGAGTAATCATGCTCCGCCCCCCTTTTTTCGCTACTCTCGGTTGGGGGTAGCCCCGCAGGCCATGCCCGAGATAATGATCTTCTGGATGTTGGAGGTGCCTTCCACGACCTGCAGTGACTTGGCGTCGCGGTAGAAACGTTCCGCCGGATACTCGGTCGAGAACCCGAACGAGCCGTAGATCTTCATGCATTCGTTGGCCGCATGCACCGCCGCCTCGGATGCCGCGAACTTGGCGACCGAAGTTTCGTACTGGTTCGGCTTGCCCTTGTCCTTCAGCCACGCGGCCTTGTACACCAGCATCTGCGCCGCCTGGTGCTCGACTGCCATTTCGGCAATCTGCGCCTGAATCATCTGATGCTGCGAGATGGGCTTGCCGAACTGGGTGCGTTCGTTGGCGTACTGGACGGCGATTTCCAGCGCCCCGCCGGCGACGCCGAGCGCGCCCGCGGCGCAGCCGAGCCGGGTCTGGTTCAGTTGCCACATGCAGATGCGAAACCCGTCGCCCGGCTCGCCCAGCACATTCTCCTTCGGCACTTTCATGCCGTCGAAGGCGAACTCGCCGGTCGGCGCGCATTTCAGACCGAGCTTGGTCTCGATCGCGCGCGCGCTGCAACCTTTCATTTTCTTCGGCTCGATGATAAAGGCGGTCATGCCCTTGTTGCCCTTGGTCCGATCGGTGTAGGCATAGAGCAGGCCGGCATCGCCGAAGTGCGCTTGCGAAATCCACATCTTGGAACCGTGGACCTCCCAGTGATCGCCGCGGTCGATGGCGTGGGTCTTCATGCTGGCGACATCGGAGCCGGTGTTGGCCTCGGTCATGGCGAAGAAACCGAGCTGCGTGCCGGCGACCCAAGCGGGAACATATTTCTTTTTCTGCGCATCGCTGCCGAATTTGGCCACGCTCAGCGCGGGCCCCAGATTCTGCATGTTGAACGGCACCCGCCAGGACGCCGATATCCTGCCGATTTGTTCGGCCATCAGAACCGACTCCATGAACCCCATGCCGCTGCCGCCCAGTTCCTGCGGCAGCGCGCAGGAGAAAAATCCCAGCGCCCCCATCTTTGCGACGCGATCGACGCGAAATTCGTGCTTCGCTTCCTCCTGCTCAAGTGTCGGCGCAATCTCCTCCGCGGCGAATCGCCGGGCCGTGTCCTGGATCAACCGCTGGTCTTCGCTAAGTTCGAAATTCATCGTTGCCTCGCTTCCGTATAAAACAGTCTGCCGCGCATTAGCGCAGCGCAAGCGATCGAGCCAGCTGGGTGCGCAGCGCCGAAAGGACAGCCAAAGTTAGCACAAAGCGCGTGCTTGCAGTTCGACCGGGATCAAGCTCCGGCACTATCGCAGGGAAAATCTTTTGTTTTCCATAATTTGCGCGGAAGCATCGCAAGCGCTTGCAGACTATCTCGCCCGCCGGGTGGGGCCGAGGTCACATTCCTCCATGACAGGCCTGCGCCATGCCGCTATCATGCACCATGCTCGACAATCACCTGCCCGGATTTTTTTGCGACTTTCGGGTGCGAGGCAAGAGATGAGCCTGCGCCTGCTTCTGCTCCTCGCGGCCGTGCTCGGATCGGCGCCTCTTGCATCGGCACAGACGGGCACGAGCCCGAATGGCGTGTTCCTGGTCGCCAAGCCGGCGCTCGCCGATCCCAATTTCCGCCACAGCGTGGTGCTGGTTACCCAGGCCACGGACGGCAGCACCGTGGGTTTCATCGTAAACCGCCCCGGACCTCGCTCGCTCGCGCAGATTCTGCCCGACAACGAAGTGCTGAAGCGCTTCACCGAACCGCTGTACCTCGGCGGGCCGGTGCAAGCGGCCGGCCTATTCGCCGTGTTCCGCGCCAAGGAAAATCCGTTGGGCGCGCTGCGCGTGCTCGGTGACGTGTCCTTCGCCATGGATCCCGCCGTGGTCGAGGTCGTGTTGCGCACGCCGCCCGAGCGGGTGCGTTTTTTCAACGGCTACTCCGGCTGGGCGCCGGGACAGCTCGCGGCGGAACTGGAACGCGGCGGCTGGTACGTGCTCAACGCCGATGCCGATACCGTGTTCCGCAAGGACATGGACAAACTCTGGGAGGAACTGCTCCGGCGGGCGCGCTCGGTCACGGCGATGCTCTCGTTAGAGCACCACGCTACGCCGGCGGATTGAGCGCGATCACAAGCTCGCACGCGTCAGCCGCGACACGCCGGCGACGCGCGCGTGAACGTACTTGCGCCGGCGCCGCCGCTACACGCGCTCCAGCACGACTGCCATGCCCTGGCCGCCGCCGATGCACAGGCTCACCAAGGCATAGCGCCCGCCGCACCGCTGCAACTGGCGCGCGGCGGTGAGGGCAAGACGCGCGCCCGATGCGCCCAAGGGATGCCCGACAGCAATGGCGCCGCCGTTCGGGTTGACGCGGCTGTCGTCGAAAGCGACGCCCAGGCCCTTCAAGCAGGAGAGGACCTGCACCGCGAACGCTTCGTTGATCTCGATCACGTCCATGTCCTTGATGCCGAGGCCGACGCGCGCCATCGCCTTTTGCGAGGCAGGCACCGGGCCTATGCCCATGATGCGCGGCAGCACGCCGGCCGAGGCGCTCGCGATCACCCGCACCATCGGCTTCACGCCCGCCTTCTCGCCGACACCCAGCGAGCCCACGACCAGCGCCGCCGCGCCGTCGTTCACGCCCGAGGCATTGCCGGCGGTGACCACCCCGCCCTCGTACAGCGTCTTCATCGCGGCGAGCGTGGCGAGGTCGGTCTTCGGACGCGGGTGTTCGTCCTCGCTCACCACCACGGGATCGCCCTTCTTCTGCGCCATGCTGTAAGGCGCGATCTCGCCGTCGAAGAACTTGTCGCGCCTGGCCGCGGCGTATTTCGCTTGCGACGCGACCGAGAAGCGGTCGGCCTCCTCGCGCGTGATGCCGTACTCTTTCGCCAGATTGTCGGCCGTCTGCGGCATCTGGTCATCGCCGTACAACTTCACCAGCTTCGGGTTGGAAAATCGCGGGCCGATGGTGCTGTCGAACAGCCGCACTTCGCGGCCGAAGGCGCCGTCGACCTTGTTGAACACGAACGGGGCGCGGCTCATACTCTCCACGCCGCCCGCGATGAACACTTCGCCTTCGCCGGCGGAGATCGAATGCGCCGCGTGCGCCACCGAGCCCAGGCCGCTGGCGCAATTGCGCTGCAGCACGGTAGCCGGGATTTCGATCGGCAAGCCGGCCGAGAGTCCGGCGTGGCGCGCCACGCAGCGCGAATCCTCGCCACCCTGATTGGCGCACCCGACCACGATGTCCTCGATGGTCTCGGGTTTGAACCGGCTGCGGGCCATCACCGCGCGTATCGCCGCGCCCAGCAGATCGTCCGGCCGCACCTTTGCGAGCGCGCCGCCGTAACGGCCGAAGGGGGTGCGTAGTCCGTCGTAAATATATGCATTCAACATGTCGTTTTCCTTGTAGTTGCGGGTGGATCAGGGTTCGGGGGTAACGAGCGACACGCCCAGCCGGGCGCGCCGCGTGAGCCAGATATTCGGACGGTAGCGCGGATCGCCGTAGATGCGCTGCATGGCGGTGAGAATAGCGTAAATCTTGTGCACCCCCAGCGTATCGGCGAAAGCGAACGGGCCGCGCGGGTAGTTCAGGCCCAGCGTCACCGCCTTGTCGATGTCGGCCGGCGTAGCCGTGCGGCTCTGCGCAATCGAGCAGCCGATGTTGACGATCATGGCGACGACGCGCTGGGCGATGAAGCCCGGGCTGTCGCGGCAGACGGTCACCGGCACGCCGCTGCTCGCGAGCAGTCCATGTGCCGCATCGCGGAACACGGGGTCGGTGAGCGGCGTGCCCATGATGGTGCGGCGCTTCACCATGGGGAACAGCGTGTCCACGGCGACGGTGCGCTTGGGATCGAGCCCCTGCTCCACCGCGCAGGTGGTCGCGTCCTCGCCCAGCGGCGTCACCAGGATCAACGCGGCGTCGCCGGGCCGCGCGCCGGTTTCCAATGGCGCGCCGAGCTGTTTCAGCAGTTCGGTGAGCGCCGCATGGCCGCAAGCCTCCGCCGGGCTCACCCAGACGCTCCGCGGCCGGGCCACCGGCGCCGCCGCCTCCGGCGCCACGATCGGTTTCATTTCAGCATCGTAATCATAGAAGCCCTTCTTGGTCTTGCGTCCGAGCACGCCGGCGTCCCAGCGGCTGCGCATGATCAGGTTCGGCCGGTAGCGCGGTTCATGGAAAAACTGCGTATAGATTGCCTCCGAGGCCGGATGGGTTACGTCGAGCCCGGTGAGCTCCATCAGCTCGAACGGTCCCATGCGAAAACCGCCGACGTCGCGCATGACGCGGTCCACATCGAGGAAACTCGCCACGCCTTCATAGACCAAGTGCGAGGCCTCCAAAGTGAAACCGCGGCCGACCTGATTGACCAGGAAACCGGGCGCATCGGTGAGGCGCACCGGCTCGCGCGTCATGCGCCGGCCGATCGCCATCAAGGCTTCGCACACCCGGTCCTCGGTGCGCAGGCCGGCGATCACTTCGACCAGCTTCATCAACGGCACCGGATTGAAGAAATGCATGCCGGCGAAGCGCTGTGGCGCCTTCAACTTGGCCGCAAGCGTGGTGATGGACAGGGACGAGGTGTTGCTGGCTAGGATGCAGTCGGGCGCCACGATGTCCTCCAGTTCCCCGAACAGCGAGCGCTTCACCTCGAGATTCTCGACGATCGCCTCGATCACCAGGTGGCAGGCCTTGAACTCGGTCAGGCCGGAAACCACCCTGATGCGCGCGGTCGCAGCGGCGGCGGCGTCTTTCGTCATGCTGCCTTTTTCCGCCGCGCGCTGAAACAGCTTTTCGACGAAATCGCGCGCCTCCCGCGCAGCGCCTTCGCGGCTGTCGGAGATCAGCACCTGCATTCCCCCGGCCGCCGCGACTTGGGCGATCCCGCGCCCCATGGCGCCGGCGCCGATGACGCCGACGGTCAAATCACTGCGATTCACGTCTAACTGCATATCCGCTCCCAGTCATAGTAAAAACCGAATAGGGCTTGCCCAATGCGCTATTCTACCGCCAGCTCTGGGTCCGGACGAACTGCGGCGGAGCAAATTCCGGATGAGCCCCCCTGACGCGAGCCCTTCCCAACCCGGAGTTGATGCGCTACTCACTCGCCATTCGGAATCGGCAGCGGTAACATTGCCGCGTGAAAAGACTTTTTCTACAGACTCGTTCGGCCTGCTTGTAGAGCCTACGTCCTTGACGTATGATGCTACAGTTTCACAATCGTTGAGACACCCGCCTTCAGCAAGCTGTGCGGAGACTATTGGACCGAGGATGAGCGCGGGGCTTTCGCTGCGTGGATCGCGGCCAATCCGGAGGCCGGTGATGTCATTCCCGGGTCAGGCGGCTGCCGCAAAGTTCGGTGGTTTCGTGCAGGGTCAGGTAAACGTGGCGGAGTGCGCGTCATCCATTACAACCAGGTCGCGGATGGACGTATCTATTTATTGCTCATTTGTGCCAAGAGTGCTCAAGACAATGTTTCTGCAAATGTTTTATTGAAGATTAAGGAGGCGCTCCGTGCCCATGACTGAAAAGAAATTGCTAGACCGAGATGCAAAGCGCGACATCGGCGCAGAGTTGCTGGCATCGGTACTTGAAATGAAGGCCGGAAAAACGGGTCGAATTCACCGCATTCCCCTGTCTGAGGTAACACAGGCCAGGGCGAAGTCTGGCCTGTCACAATCTCAGTTTGCTCGAGTCCTAGGAGTGTCAATGAGGACGCTGCAAGAGTGGGAGCAAGGGCGGCGTAAGCCATCAGGGGCAGCACGGGCGTTGCTCACCATTGCGGCCAAGCGCCCAGACGTCATTCGTGAGGTCTTCGCACTTTAACGCAGCGCATGCCGAACTTTAGGTGGAACGGACGGGCCAACACGGCCCTGCCAGTCATGACCATCGTGCTGGCCCGCCGTTCACCAACACGTTAAGCGTCGCCTATGCGCGCGCTGAAGTGGCGCTATTGACAATAAGTACGCTTTCGCGTACGCTTATGTATTCTCGATGGAGAATCACCATGGCAGCCCCAATCACTGCAAGCGAAGCACGCGCCAGCCTGTACAGGCTCATCGATCAGACTACCGAGTCGCATCTGCCTATTCTTATCTCGGGCAAGCGCAGCAGTGCAGTTCTGGTCTCGGCGGAGGACTGGCAAGCGATTCAGGAAACGCTCTACTTGCTATCCGTTCCAGGCATGCGCGAGACCATCAAGAAGGGTATGGCTGAGCCGCTCAGCAAGAGCGCCAAGGGACTTAGCTGGTGAAGTGGGCGGTCGTTTTCGCGAAGCACGCTGTCAAGGACGCCAAGAAGCTTGCCGCTGCTGGCTTGAAGGACAAAGCTCAGGCACTGATCAAGGTGCTGGCAAATGGCCCATTTCAGAATCCGCCACCCTTCGAAAAGCTTGTCGGTGATCTTGAGGGCGCCTACTCACGGCGAATCAGCATACAGCATCGCCTTGTCTATGAAGTCTTCGAGAAAGAGCGCACGGTTCGCGTACTTCGTATGTGGACCCATTACGAGTGAACGCGATTGAAGCGGCTGGTTACCGAGTAGCTTGGAGCCTGGAAAACCACCTTTCGCGGAGAATTGATCTTGAAGGTTGGGAGGTAGTCATAGAACCAGATGAGCAAGGTGGATTGACCAGTTTTCGGCTTAAAGATCGGCCCGCCGACCAAACGCTCATTAAGAAGCGCAATGGCTAGGAAGCGCCTTAACAGCGCGGCCCACTCGGACCGCCTCCGGCGGCCGTTGATTATTGACGTTCGGCCCCTTGTGTTCAAGCATGAGCGTTGGAGTTATTGACAACGCCTGCTAATGTTGGCATTATCTCCAACATGAAGGCCGTTGAGCTTATTCATGCACGCATCGCCTACTCAGAGTCAGCTTTCGCCGAGTTAGTACTTTGGCGGCTCCCAAAACCGCTTGAGCGCTCGCCGCATGGATACAAGTACAGACTGGCGTATGTCGTGCGCGGAGAATGCGTTCTGCGCTACGACAACGAGGTTGGAAAAGGGGATCACCGGCACTTCGATGGCAAAGAGAGCACTTACGTGTTCACGACGCCGGATCAGTTGATTGCCGACTTTCAGCGCGACATTGCGAGGTGGAACCATGAAAACCGTAACTCTTGATGTACGAGTGCCTGCAGATTCAATGGCGGATTTTGCGCACGCCTGGAAGACAGGAAAACCTCAAAAGACTGCGCGCATCAGCTTCGCCACTCCTGAGTTGCTTTGGAGAGTGTTGACCGAAAAACGATGGGAGTTGCTCAAAGTGCTTTGCGGGGCGGGGCCAGTGTCCATTCGCGAGGCCGCCCGCCGCGCTGGGCGCGACGTAAAGGCCGTGCACAGCGACGTAACTGCGCTGCTCAACGCCGGCGTGATCGACCGCACAGAAGACGGCCGCATTGTCTTTCCGTTTGAGGCTGTGAAAGTTGAATTCCTATTGCAGGCCGCATAGCGTGGCTGCATTCCAGGAGCCGAACTGCGCGTTGGAGAACGGACGCGCCGATAAGCAGCGCGCGTTTGGCTTGCATCAGTGGCGGCGCGCCACTCAACGCAAACGTTAAACGTCATTGGGACCTTGATGGCTGCACCGTTCGAATGCTCCATTTGTGGGCTCACGAAGAGCAAACGAACTGCTTTCCCGTGACTGGTCATCTTTGTAATCGCCCTCATCGGAGAATAAGCGCGCAGTGGAGTTTGCGTCCAACCATCCCGAGAGGTTTCCCGTCAAGCACGGCGCAATTCGCTGCGTTCAGGCTCGCCGCTTTCCCTGCTCCGTGTACTTTCTTCCGGAAACGCATCGGATTGTCGTGTTGGCGGGTTTCCACGCGCGTCGTGATCCTCACGTTTGGCAAACGCGCGCATAGCCTCGCGATAGATGGCGTGAACCTCATCGCGCAGCCTCATCGCCGTACCACACGATTGACTCCCGCCCCGCAGGTTTACAATCCCCATAAGCACCGCCGACTCGGCGGTTCAGTCCAACGAGTTTTATCTGACGCCATGCAGGACCGCGCCTTCGCTTCAGCTTCGCCTCGGCATCAGATAAACGCTATTCGTTAGGCGTCCCGAACCAGCGCCATGGGGGAGTCAATCAAAGTCGCTCTGTTTGGCGCATCGGGAAGAACCGGGCAGGCCGTTGCTCGTGCTGGCGCCGCGCAGGGTCTGCTGATTCGAGCCTCTTTGCGCGAGACGACCAGAGCGATCCTGCCTTCCACAGTTGAAATAATTCGCGGAGATCTGGGGGACGCGAATCACGTCCGCGATACGATCGCTGGCACCATCGTGGTGTGTTGTGTTTTCGGACCGGGCCCTCCTTACACCGACGTGTTTTGTGCTCGAGCGACTGAACTGATCGTGAACGCAATGCATCGCGTCGGGGTGCGCCGGCTAATTTGCCAGACGGGCGCAATGATCGGCAGGGATGTGGCGAACTGGACACTGCCGGTATGCCTCATGGTCCGAATGTTCCGCTGGCAAAGACCCGCTGTAGCGGCAGATCGTACAAGGCAGGAAGAGCTTATCCGAGAAAGCGACCTAGAATGGACTCTCGTCAAGCCCCCAAGACTGACGGACGGCCCAGCTCGAGGCCGCGTGTTGGCCGATGTCGACACTCGAATCGGGTTGTTGTCGAAGATCAGCCGAGCGGATCTGGCCAGCTTCCTGGTTGGGGAGTGCGTTGCACCGCGTTACCTCAAACAAGCGGTGTATGTAACGTGGTAACGCACACTTCAGCTGCTGCGGACGGGCCGCAAGCAGCGTAGTATTTTTCACCATGGTGCGGGCCCGCCGCAGAGCATAACGTTGAGATCATGAAAGTCGTTGCGACATCACACGGTGGGCGCGGCGCGAAGCGCGTGCTGATCTTCTTATGACGGCGCCCGCGAACGCGACTCTTGCGGATGCGAACCGCGCATCGGCGCTCGGAGGACGGTTCAGCCTTTGCTGAACTGGATCGTGCCGCCCTTGGCCGCGATTTTCACCGTGTCCTTGGCGCCGAATTCGCCTTCGAGGATGCGCTTCGCCAGCGGGTTCTCGATGCTCGCCTGGATCGCGCGCTTGAGCGGGCGCGCGCCGTACACGGGATCGAAGCCGGCTGTTGCGATCTCCGCGAGCGCGCTGTCGGCCACGTCGAGCCGGATTTCCATGCCGGCCAGGCGCTTCCCCAGAAATCCGAGTTGGATTTTTGCGATCCTCTTGATGTGCTTCTCGTCCAGGGCATGGAACACCACGATCTCGTCGATGCGGTTGACGAACTCGGGGCGGAACTGCGTTCTCACCTCGCCCATCACGGCGAGCTTGATCACCTGGTAGTCGTCCCCGGTCATCTGCTGGATCATTTGCGAGCCGAGGTTGGAGGTCATCACCACCACGGTGTTCTTGAAGTCCACGGTGCGGCCATGGCCGTCGGTCATGCGCCCGTCGTCCAGCACTTGCAAGAGCACGTTGAACACGTCCGGGTGCGCCTTTTCGATTTCGTCGAGCAGGATCACACAATAGGGTTTGCGCCGCACCGCTTCGGTAAGATGGCCGCCCTCTTCGTAGCCGACGTAACCGGGAGGCGCGCCGATCAGCCGCGCCACCGAATGCTTCTCCATAAATTCGCTCATGTCGATGCGGATGAGATGGTCCTCGGAATCGAACAGGAACCCGGCCAGGGCCTTGCACAACTCGGTCTTGCCCACCCCGGTCGGCCCGAGGAACAGGAACGAACCGTAGGGCTTGTTCGGATCGGCCAGCCCGGCCCTCGATCTCCTGATGGCGTCCGACACCAGGCGCACGGCTTCGTCCTGGCCGACTACGCGTTCGTGCAGTTTGGCTTCCATCTGCAGCAGCTTCTCGCGCTCGCCCTGCATCATTTTCGACACCGGAATGCCGGTCGCGCGCGACACCACCTCGGCGATTTCCTCGGCGCCGACCTCGGTGCGTAAGAGCCGCGCCTTGGCCGGCTTGGCCCCTGCTTTTTCCTCTTTTTTCAGTTGTGCTTCGAGCTGCGGAATGCGGCCGTACTGCAGTTCCGACATGCGCTGCCAGTCGCCTTTCCTCTTCGCCGCTTCCATCTCGACTTTGAGCCTCTCCAGCTCTTCCTTGATGTGCTGCGAGCCTTGCACCTCGGCTTTTTCCGCCTTCCACACGCCTTCCAGGTCGGCATATTCGCGGCCGAGCTTGTCGATTTCGTCCTCGATCAGCCCCAATCGTTTCTTCGACACTTCGTCCTTTTCCTTTTTCACCGCCTCGCGCTCGATTTTGAGCTGGATCATGCGCCGGTCGAGCTTGTCCATGACCTCCGGCTTGGAATCGATTTCCATTTTGACGCGCGAGGCCGCCTCGTCGATCAGGTCGATCGCCTTGTCCGGCAGGAAGCGGTCGGTGATATAGCGGTGCGAGAGCTCGGCCGCTGCGACGATCGCCGGGTCGGTGATGTCCACGCCATGGTGCACCTCGTATTTCTCCTGCAGCCCGCGCAGGATGGCGATGGTGTCTTCCACGCTGGGCTCGCCCACCAGCACTTTCTGGAAGCGGCGCTCCAGCGCCGCGTCTTTCTCCACATACTTGCGGTACTCGTCCAAGGTGGTGGCCCCGACGCAGTGCAGTTCGCCGCGCGCCAGCGCCGGCTTCAGCATGTTGCCCGCATCCATCGAGCCTTCGGTCTTGCCCGCGCCGACCATGGTATGCAGCTCGTCGATGAACACGATGGTCTTTCCTTCGTCCTGCGACAACTCCTTCAGCACCGCTTTGAGCCGCTCCTCGAACTCGCCGCGGTACTTGGTGCCGGCGAGCAAGGCCGCCATGTCGAGCGAGAGCACGCGCTTCCCCTTCAGGGTCTCCGGCACTTCGTCGTTGACGATGCGCTGCGCCAGACCCTCGACGATGGCCGTCTTGCCCACGCCGGGCTCGCCGATCAGCACCGGGTTGTTCTTAGTGCGCCGCTGCAGGATCTGGATCACCCTGCGGATCTCGTCATCGCGCCCGATCACCGGGTCGAGTTTGCCCGCGCGGGCCCGCTCGGTCAGGTCCAGAGTGTATTTTTTCAGCGCCTCGCGGCTGCCCTCGGCCTCGGGGCTGGACACGCTCTCCTTGCCGCGCAGGGCGGTGACGGCCTGCTCCAGCGCCTTTTTGTTGCCGCCCGCCTCCTTCAGCAGGCGGCCGGCCTCGCCCTTGTCCTCGGCCAGCGCAAGAACGAACATTTCGGAGGCGATGAACTGGTCGCCACGCTTCCGCGCTTCCTTGTCGGTCAGGTTGAGCAGGTTGTTGAGTTCGCGCGAAATCTGCACTTCGCCGCCGTGGCCCTCGATCTTGGGCAGGCGAGCGATCGCGCCCTTGAGGGAGTCGCGCAGCCGCGCCACGTTGACCCCGGCGCGCGCGAGGAGCGAAGCCGTGCCGCCATCCTCCTGCGCAATCAGGGCGGAGAGCAGATGCACCGGCTCGATGTAGGAGTTGTCGCTGCCCACGGCCAGGCTCTGCGCATCGGCGAGCGCCTGCTGGAACTTGGTGGTAAGTTTGTCTAAGCGCATGGCTGGCTCCCTCGGGTCATTGCTTCCCAAATGAGGCCAAATCGTGGATTTTCAAGCCGCGCCCGGGCGCCGCGGCGGCAAGGTAATGCGCTTGGCGCCGGCTCGCGGCCCGCGCATATTCGCGACCATCGCCGATGGATCAGTTCCCGCCGAGGATCCCGAATTCGGCTTCTGTCTTGGCGTAGAACAGGTTCAGACCCTCGCTTCTCAACTGCGCCAGGAGTTTTTCCGCAAGATCGTTGCTGGTGATAAAAATGACCTCGACCGGAAGCTCGCCTGCGAGCTCGAAAAAAGTCTGCTCGTGCAACACCCCGTGGCGGCCGTAGCCGGCCACGGCGCGAAACGCCGAGCCGCCGGGGACGCCGAACTTCTTAGCTTTCTCCAGCAGCCACTCGTACATCAGCTCGCCGTCGTGCTTTTCACCCTCTGGAACAAAAAACTGCAAAGAAATGCCGCGCATCGTTTTCTCCTCATTCCTGCAGCCATTTGAACGTCGCAAAGCCGAGCAGGGTCATGATGATCGATCCGGCCAAGTGCGACAGGATCAACCCCGCGGCCCAGGCGTACTGGGCGCGCACCAACAGCGTGACCGCTTCCGCGGAAAAAGTCGAGAACGTCGTCAAGCCACCGAGGAAACCGGTGATTACGAACAGCCGCCATTCGGCCGGAACCGCGGCATTGTCGATAAAATACGCGACCGCCAGGCCAACCAGGTAACCGCCGATCAGGTTGGCCGTGAGCGTTCCCAAGGGAAGCGTAGGAAACGCCGGGTTGAGCGCGCTGCCCAGTCCCCAGCGCAGCCACGCACCGATGGCGGCGCCGATGCCAACAGCGGCGAACGCGGCGACGGTCACGGCGTAGAACTCCTCCCCGTCCCCTTCTTGTCGAAGAGGGGCGGCACGAAGCGGCGTGCGGATATACGGGTATCGATCAAGGCAAGACTCAGGAATCGTTCCAGCGTTCGGCCGCCTGATCGTCGCTCGCGCGCGCCTCGACCCAGCGCGCGCCCTGCGCGGTTTGCTCTTTTTTCCAGAACGGCGCCTGGGTCTTGAGGTAGTCCATGATGAACTCGCAGGCGGCGAAAGCGGCGCCGCGGTGCGCGCCGGTGACCGCCACCAGCACAATCTGGTCCAGCGGTTTCAGCTCACCGACGCGATGGATCACCAGCGCATCGACGATGTCCCAACGGCGTTTTGCTTCGTCGACGATGCCAGCCAGCGCCTTTTCGGTCATGCCGGGATAGTGCTCCAGCGTCATGCCGGCGACCGCGTCGCCCTCGTTCACGTCGCGCACCAGGCCGATGAAGCTGGCGACGGCGCCGATGCCGGAATTGTCGCGGCAGAACGCGGCGATCTCCGCGCCGATGTCGAAGTCCTCCCGCTGCACCCGCACGGCCACGTCAGCCCCCGGTCACCGGCGGGAAGAACGCGACTTCGTCACCCGCCTTCACCGGCGTATCGTTGCGCGCGAGATCCTGGTTGACCGAGACGCGCACGGCCTTGCCCTGACCCAGTGCCACCGCCGAGGCGCCGCCGCGCGCGGCCAAATGGGCGCGCAGGCCTTTCACATCGTTGACCCCGGGCGGCAATTCGACCATTTCCTGGGTGATACCCATGTCCTCGCGCAGCCTGGCAAAGTAAAGAATCCTGATACTCACTGAAATAGTTCCGAGTAGGGAAAAAATGTCACGGTGTCGCCGCGGCGGATCGCCTGTTTCGCCGGATTGTCGATAAAGCCGTCGCCCCACACGGCTGAACTCAGCACCGCCGAGCTCTGGTTGGGGTACAGGTCGAGTCCGCCCGCTGCATTCAGTTTTGCGCGCAGGAATTCGCGCCGGAGGTCCGGTTTCGGCCAATCGAAATCGGCGCGCAGCGGGTAACCGAGCGGCGCCACCCGGCTGACGCCCTGGCAGCGCAGGATGAAAGGCCGCACGAAAATGAGGAAGGTGACGAAACTCGACACCGGATTCCCGGGCAGGCCGATGAAATGCGCCTTGCGCGCGTCGAGCGCACTGACCTCGCCGAAGGCCAGGGGCCTGCCTGGCTTCACGGCGATTTTCCACATGCTCAGCTTGCCCTCGGCTTCGACCGCCGGCTTGATGTGGTCTTCCTCTCCCACCGAAACCCCGCCCGAAGTGACGATGAGGTCGTTTGCCGCCGCAGCCTGGCGCAGCATCGCGCGCGTCGCCTCGAGCTGGTCGGGAACGATGCCGTAGTCGGTGACCTCGCAGCCGAAGAGTTGCAGCAGGCCGTTCAGGGTGTAGCGGTTGGAATTGTAAATGCGGCCCGGCGGCAGCGGCTCCCCCGGCATCACCAGTTCATCGCCGGTAAAGAACACCGCGACTTTGAGCCGGCGATACAGCGGCAGCGCCGCTATCCCGACCGAGGCGGCCAGGCCCGTGTCCTGCGGCCGCAGCTTGACGCCGGCTGCGAGGATTTCGCTGCCGGCGCGAATGTCCTCGCCCGCGCGCCGCACCCATTCCCCCGCCTGCGGCTTGTGCCTGACGATGACCGCATCGCCCTCTTGCGCGCAACTCTCCTGCATCACCACCGCGTCGGCGCCGGGCGGAATCGGCGCGCCGGTGAAAATGCGCGCCGCGGTGCCGCGCGCGAGCGGCCGCGGCACGCTGCCCGCCGGTATGCGCTGCGTCACCGGCAGTCGCGCCTCGCCCGAAGCGCAATCGGCCGAATACACCGCATAACCGTCCATGGAAGTGTTGTCCACGGCGGGCACGGTAATCGTCGAATGCTGCGCCTGCGCCAGCACGCGGCCGGCCGCCGCAAGCGTCGCCAGCGTTTCCGTTTCGGCCACCGGCCTCGCCCCCTCGAGCAGGAAGGCGAGCGCCTCGTCGACCGACAGCATGCCTGGTTTCATCGATTCAGATCCACGGTATCGAGCACGAATGCCGCTATCGCATCGTAGTCCTCCAGGCCAAACTGCGGCAAGCGCGATTGCACCGGCGTGTCGCTGGCCACCGCCACGATGTGTTCGTCCTCGGGATACAGCAGCGGTTTGCCGTTGGCGGCGCGAAAGATTTCCAGTTTGGGCAGCGGGTAGTGCTTGTAGCCCTCGATCAGCAGCAGATCGCAGGGCGAGATGCGCGCAATCTGATCCTCCAGGGATCCTTCCGGCTCGCCGCGCCGCTCGTGCATCAGCACCCATCGCTCGCCGGAGGCGACCAGCACCTCGCTGCAACCGGCCGCGCGATGGCGGTAGGAATCCTTGCCCGGCTGGTCCACGTCGAAGCCGTGGTGCGCGTGCTTGATCAGGGAAACCTTGAGGCCGGCGAGGACGAAACGCGGAATTACCTGCTCGATCAGGGTGGTTTTGCCGCTACCGGACCAGCCGGCAAAGCCGAAAATTTTCATCGCAGGCAATGCGCTCCAGCCGCCCGGAAACCGTGGCCAGCGCTGTGATTTGAACGGTGGATTTTAGCAGCTTCTTCGGCCGCTTCTGAACTAGAACGAACAGGCTGCTCAGGTCTCGACCAGCTTGCCGCCTGCCAGGTGAAAGCGCCGCATTCCGGGCAACTCGATCAATTCGCGGTCGTGGCAGGCGATGAGCAGACTGCCGTTGTCCCCGACCAGTTGCCGGATCAGGGCGATGGCCTGGCCGCGCGCCTCGCCGTCGAGGTTGGCGGTCGGCTCATCGAGCAGAAACAGGTGCGGCTTGAGCACCCTGGCGCGCGCGAGGGCGACGCGCTGCTTCTCGCCGCCGGAGAGCTTGGCCGGGGCCACGCCGCGCAAATGATCCACGCCGGCCCAGGCGATGGCCTCCTCCACCAGTGGTCCGCGCGCGGCGGCGTCGATGCCGCGCGCGGCCAGCCCGTAGCCGATGTTGTGTGCAACCGAGGTATGAAACAGATAGGGATGCTGGTGCACGTACACGATGTCGTGGCGCGCATGCTCGGGCACCCTGCCGTGGGTCAGCGGCAGGCCGCGGAACTCGAAACCCGCGATTTCGCCCGGCTCGATCCCGGCCAGAATGCGCAGCAGCGTGGTCTTGCCGGCGCCGTTGTCGCCGGTGACGGCGTAGGCGTGTCCCACCTCGATCTTGAGTCCGTCCAGATCGAGCAGGCAGCGCTCGCCGAACGATTTGCGCAGGTGGTCGAGCTTGAGCAGGGGACTCATTTCATCCCCCCCTCGCCCTGCAGCATCGCCATGACAAGGTTGACTCCGAAGGCGAGCACCACCAGCACTGCGCCCAGAGCGATTCCCTGCGCAAACTCGCCCTTGCTGGTTTCCAGCGCAATGGCGGTGGTGATGTTGCGCGTGAGCCCGGCAATGTTGCCGCCTATCATCAGCGCGCAGCCGACCTCGGAGATTGCCCTCCCGAAACCGTTGATCACTCCGGCGAGGACCGCAAACCGGGTTTCGTTAAGCGTGGTCAGGGCCGCGCGCAACGGCCCCGCGCCTAGGCTCACTGCGGTTTCGTGCGCCCGCGAATCCGCTCCCTGCACCGCTGACAAAGTATAGGCAACGAGGATGGGAAACACGAGTATCGCCTGCCCCAGAATCATCGCGTTCTGGGTAAACAGCAATGCAAGCGAGCCGAACGGTCCCTGGCGCGACAGCAGCATATAGAGCACCAGGCCCACCACCACGGTCGGAAATGCGATCAGGCTCTGCGTCAGTACCACCAGCGCGCGCCGGCCGCGAAAGCGCTTCATCGCCAGCAAATAGCCCGCCAGGATTCCCGGCAGGGCGGCAATCGCGAGTCCCAGCAGCGCAACCTTGAGCGAGATGAAAACGATGCCCCACAGTTCGGCATCGCCGCCGAACAGCAGCCGGAACGCTGCGCCTGTCGCGTCAAGCAAACTCATGCGGTGAAGCCTCCTGTATCATCGCCATGCCATGCCCACCAACGAAGTCATCATTCTCGCCGCGCTGTTCTTTTGCGTGGCTATTCCCTATACCACCGTCGGCCATGCCGGCGCATCGGGATACATCGCCGCCATGGCCTTGATCGGCGTGGCCCCCGAAGTGATGCGCCCGACCGCGCTGGCGCTCAACGTCGTGATTGCGGCGTTCACCGCCTACCGCTTCCGCCAGGCGAGCTATTTCTCCTGGAGCGGGCTCTGGCCTTTCCTCGCCGGCTCGGTGCCTTTCGCCGCGCTCGGCGGCGCGCAGAAGCTTTCCCATGGCGGCTATTACGCCGCCGTCGGCGTGGTGCTGCTGCTCTCGGCGCTGTATCTCACCTGGCGCGCACTCAACACCCTCGCGCTCGCCAGCGACGAAACAGTCAGCGTGAGGAAACTGCCGGCGGTGTTCATCGGCGCGGCGATCGGCCTGCTCGCCGGACTGACCGGCACCGGCGGCGGCATTTTCTTGAGCCCCACGATTCTGTTCCTCGGCTGGGCCGGACCGAAAAGCACGGCGGGCATCTCCGCGCCGTTCATCCTGGTCAACTCCATCGTGGCGCTCGCCGCCGGCTCGTTCACGGTGCAGGTGCTGCCGGCGCAACTGCCGCTGTTCGCGGCGAGCGCGCTCGCGGGCGGATTTGTCGGCACCTGGCTCGGGCTGCAGCGCCTGCGCCAGCGGCATTTGCTGTTGACCCTTGCCCTAGTGATGGCGCTCGCCGCGTTCAAGCTGCTGCTCACTGCCTAGCCCGGGGTTGCGTCTCGGGCGCCGGGAAAAATAATTGCTCGCCATTGACTTTGAAGCCGGCGATTGCACCCTGGCCTTCGGGCGAAGTGATCCATTCGATCAGATCCATGGCGCCGTCATAGTTGATCGCCGGATACTTGTTCGGATTGACGGCGATGATGCCGTAGGGGTTGAACATTTTCGGATCGCCCGCGAGCACGATGTCCAGCCCGGTCTTGGCGCGGTAGGCGCCGTAGGTGGCGCGATCGGACAGCGTGTATCCCTGCATTTCGCCGGCCATGGTCAGCACCTCGCCCATGCCCAGGCCGGCGGAGAGGAACCAAGTGCCCTCGGGCGCGACACCGGCCTCCTTCCAATAGCTCTTCTCCATCTGGTCGGTGCCGGAATTGTCGCCGCGCGAAATGAAGCGCGACTTGCCTTGTGCCAGCAGCTTGAAGGCATCGATCACGCTCTTCTGCCCGCGCATGCCGGCCGGATCCGATTTAGGTCCGACCAGGATGAAATCGTTGTACATCACGTCCCTGCGATTGACGCCATGCCCTTCGGCGACGAACTTGTCCTCGGCGGGACGCGCGTGCACCAGCACCACGTCCACATCGCCGTTTTTCCCCAGTTCCATCGCCTTGCCCGTGCCTACCGAAATAACACGCACTTTGCAACCGCACTTGGCTTCGTACTTTGGCAGCAGCACCTTGAGCAAGCCCGAGTTGTCGGTGCTGGTGGTGGTCGCCATGCGCACGTCGCGCGCTTCCCGGCCGCTGGCCGGGGTCGCGGACAGCACAAGGAGCGCAAGCAGCGCCGGAAACAGCCATGCGTTCATGCGGATTTCCTCCTGGACGGGTACGATTGCATCTTTATGCTATTTATTACATATTAATGGTCGGTGACACGGATAGCAGTATCCCAAGTTTACTGAGTTCGATAAATATGCAATCTATTGCCTGAATGATTCAACTGACCCCGCTCATCCGCTGGCAATTGCCTGGCTCGAATGGCGCCGAGATCGACGCGCGGCTGCTGCCGCTCCTCGCCGCCATCAACGGCGGCGCAAACCTCGGCGCAGCCGTCGCGCAGGTGGGCCTGTCCTACCGCCACGGCTGGGGCCTGCTGCACGCGCAGGCAGCGCTCTTGGGCGTGCCCCTGGTCGATATGCGGCGCGGCAAAGGCGTCAGCTTGACCGCGGCGGGACGGGAACTGCTGCAACGGACCGCCGGCGCGGAGCAGCGTCTGCTGCGCAAAGCGGCTGCGATCGAGATCGCGCCCCTGCCGCGTGCGGCCGCTCAACCGCTGCGGCTGGTCATTCATGCCAGCCACGATCTGGCACTGATCGAATTGCGCGAGCGCATCGCTCCCGCTTTAGGCCTGGAGCTGAATCTAGAATTCAAGGGCAGCCTAGAAGCGCTCGCCTCGTTCGCCGCCGGTCACGCCGATCTGGCGGGCTTCCACATCCCGCTCGGATCGCACCCGGGCGCGCTGGCGCCGTATCTGCGCTGGCTCAAACCCCGGCAGCATCGTCTGATCGGGTTCATCGAGCGCGAGCAGGGCCTGATGCTGCCACCGGGCAACCCGGCGCGCGTGCGCGCGCTGCGCGACCTCGCCAGCAAGCAGTTGCGCGTGATCAACCGGCAGCGCGGTTCGGGCACGCGCCTGCTGTTCGACCAGTTGCTGCATGAATCGGGCATCGACGGCCCTGCCCTGCGCGGCTACGCGACCGAGGAATTCACCCACCTGGCGGTGGCGGCGACCATCGCCGCGGGCAAGGCCGACGCAGGTTTCGGCGTGAAAGCCGCCGCCTTGCAATACGGACTCGAATTCAAGACGCTGGAGCGCGAGCGCTATCTGCTCGCCTGCCGCGGCGAGGCCGCGGAGCAGCCCGCCATCCGGCGCTTGCGCCAGGCCGTCGCCAGCCCGCGAATGCTGCAGGTACTACGCGGCCTGCCGGGCTACGCAAGCGCCAACGCCGGCAGCCTGCTCAGCTTTGCCCGCGCCTTTTCGACCGGCCGCGGCGGGGTGCGAATAAGAGCCTGAGCACCGGCGCTCGCGACCCGGCGAGATGAACCGCGCAAGCGCAGGGTACTGACCAGTTCTGGATGACCGGACTGACGGCTTGGCTGCAGCAAAGCTTCCCCTAGGATTTCACCGGCTCCGGTTCGAGCCGCGGTAATACCATCTCGATCACTTCGCCAAGCATCGTAACCTGGGCGCCCATGCCCGCCACCAGGCGGTACGTTGACTGCATCAGCGGGTCCGCGGCCACACTGGCAGGGACGAGAGCGGCGGCCCCCTCACAAGTGATGCGAATCAGCACGTCCGCGCCACGCAACTGGGTCTCGACCAGGATACGCTTTGGCGCGCGCCCTCGCTCCTCGTCGTCTTCCCCGCACGACTGCAGCAAATTCATCAGCGCCTCGGTCAAATGGTCCGGGACGATGACTCTTGCCGGCAACCCGGCGCCCGGCTGAAACTCGATGGCCGTCGCGCAAAAGCGCTTGTCGAAGCTCATGAAATCACAGACGGCCTTTACGATCTGGTTCACGTCGACCGGCTCCGGCGTCTCGTTGCGTGCCGCGGCAAAGTCCGCCATTCGCCGCGTCATGGCTGCGATGCGTAGGATTTGCTCCAGGATCACGTTCGGTTTGCAATCGCACTTCTTGCCATTCGCCTGCCGGTCTGCGCTGTCCTCGGCCAGCGCGGTGATCGTCGCCAGCGGATTACCGATCTCGTGCGAAACGGTAGCCGCCAAGGCCGCAAGCGCGGACATCTTCTCCCGATGCCATCGATTCTCGCGCCTGAGTGATTGCTCCTGCGCGCGCGCCTGGACGTCGATGATGCGCTGGCCACGGCGCACGAGCAGCGATAGCACGAAATACAGCAGCGCGAGCAGCCCGCCCACGATCGCAATGAGCGCGAACGAACTCGCCTCGACCTTCTGCTGATTCTCGGTGGCAACCTGATCGAGCTTTGCCTCGTTCGCGGCCGATACTTGCGCGATTTCCGCGGCGCCGCTCTTGATCTTTTCCAGGAACGGCGTGACGTCCGAATAGATCTCGAAGACGCCGACGATCCTGCCGCCGTCGCGGGCGAACACCGGAACGTAGCTTTGGATCAGATCGCGGTTCTCCACCACGCCTTCGAAGGCGCTGAACCTGTCGCGATGCGTCAGCTCGCTCGCGGGACGGCCGTCAACCGCCGTGCGCCAACCCTCGTTGTCGCGCTTGTCTTCTCCGATCTGCTCGTGCTCCGAGGAGTACACCGTGACGCCGCGCAAGTCGTACACCTTGATCTTGAACACGGTGCTCTTCCTCATCGTCTCCCCCATCTTCGCATCGAGCGCCGGAAACTCGGGGACGGCCATGATTTTTTTTCCCGCTTCGGCGTAGCACGCCAGCGTCGCGCTTGACGGGGCGGCCGCACCTGCCGGGTCGCTGCCCGCTACGATGGAGCGGCAGTGATCGATTGCAACGTGCTGCGCTTTTGCGACAAATGGCGCAAAGTGCGAGTCCCACAGCGCGTTTGCAAGCAGACGAGTCAAGGTAATGTGCCCGGCTTCGTGTACGAGCAGAAGGTTTCGACGGGCCGCGCTCTCCTGCTGCCCGGCTGAATTTCTATGCACCTGCGCGACGAAGATGCGCTGCTCTTGCTGGACCTGCCTGAAGTACTCGATTTCCTCGCGCTCGAGGAGGTACAGAACGACCGCGACGACCAGAAACGCCACAAGGCTGGTAACTGTGAAGTTGCGAACGAGACGGAAACCGCCCGCATCAGCGCCATGCACGGCGGCTGTCGTGCCGGCCGCCCGAACCCCCCCTGTAGCCCGCCGCTTCATGTCTGATCTTTCCCAGGAACCACTATCTGTCGATGAATCGGATTGCCGGCACTCTCACCCGCGCTGGTTGGTTGAGGCCGTTCAGCCTGCGCGCCTGCGTCCAACTCAAGCGCTCCTGCTTTCTGTTCCGCTTCCGACGCCAGCCTCCGCTCCCTTTCAGCTCCGTGACTGCCGTTGGGGGCAAGGGAAATCGCGGCCGACCCGACCAGCATCTCAGGCAGGACGCGAGCGCGCAGCAGTCCGGATCGATGCCCTCCTTGCCTTTATCTTGCCGGCAACTGCTCGTACATGCCGGTCACGAGCTCCATGCTGCTGAGTATGGCCTCGCTCGCGTGGACCACGATCAACACGTATGAAGCCGCTCCCTGGAGTCCAAGAGCGTTCTGAAACCATTCCCACTGCACGGCGACCGCGTCCAGTTCCTGGTTGATCTCCGCGGTGTTTTCCGGCGCGGACCGCAGCGCTGCCAGCGCACCGTCAAACTCGGTGCGCGCCGAGCCTATTTCCTTGCTGACTAACGCCGATTCCATGCCCCATGCGCGCAATAAATAATACTTCGCCAGGCGCTGGGATAGCATGCGTTGCCGGCCGGCGATGTTAACCAGGCGCCCGGCGGGAGAGGCGGAGCGATTCTGCAATTCTACCGTCAGTTCATGCGCGGCGTTGACCAATTTCTCATCCAAGGCCAGCAGGCGCTCGGCGCCACGGCGGTCAGCGCTACCGGTCGCGACGGCTTTGAAGGGCCGCCATAGTTTGTCCACTCGCGCGACGGAACGGCGGCTACGCTCATCCGGGGCGCTTTTTCTCAGCTCCCCGAGTTGCGCTTCGAAAAGCCGCACCGCGTCGTCGAGCTGCCGCTTTGAGATTTGCGGCGTGATCGCCTGCCCTACTTGCACATAAGCTTTGATGATGCGTTGCGTAAGCATGCGCTGGCGACCCGCCTTGTTGATCGCCTGCGCCAGCGTAATGTCCGCGGCGCTTGCCAACTCGGGCCCGACGAGGAATATACCGGCGCATGCCAGCAACGCGATCAAATGGATGCGAAGATTTTTCATAATGACTGCGGGGCGGTCAGTGAGGCGTCAATCGGAGCAGGCGGCGACAGAAAGTGCTGTTTCGAGGCGGGCTGCCGAATGTGGGCAACCCCGCCGAAACTTCCAACCCAAACGCCGCCATCCTTGGTGGTCGTCACGGAATACACGGTTTCGGCCAACAGACCGTGCGCGGTGGTCATGACCTGGAATTTCCCTTTGTTGAAGACTGCAAGTCCGTTCTTGGTGCCGATCCACAGTCGCCCTTTCCGGTCGAAATTCAGCGCGGAGATTTGGTTGCTCGGGAGACCCTCGGCGACGGTGTAGTTCCGCCATGCCTTGCCATCAAAGCGCGCAAGCCCCGCACCCCGGCTTCCCGCCCAAACTCCACCGTCTTCGCCCACTTCCAGCGCGGCGATGTGATTGGGATTGAATGCCAGCTTGGCGCCCGCACCTCGCGCATCCCGCGCCTGCCCCGTGTCTTGGGCTTGCCCGCGCGTCGGATCGCCGTCGGACGCGCCTTCGCGCGGTGCGCCGAGCCCTTTGGCGTGCGTCCAGTTTTTCCACTTGCCGTTGCGGAAATTCGCGACCCCGCCGCGGGTTGCAAACCAGACACTACCGTCCTTTCCTTCCACGATGCGGTAAACCCGGTTATGCGGCAAGCCGCCGCCGGTGCTCTCGACCGTATAGAGGTCCCATTTCGCACGCTCCTTCATCGCGCCGCCGCGAATCCGGCTAACTCCCGAGCCGGTGGCGATCCACACGTCCGCGCTTGAAGCCTCGAGCAGGTCGTAGACATACGCGTCGCCCAAACCCTCGGTAACGCCGTAGTGCTCCCATTCTTGCGCATCTTGGTTAAACAGCGACAAACCGCCGCCATAGGTTCCGACCGAGATCTTTCCTCGCAGCTTACCCAAATGGAGGATCCCATTGGACCGCGGCCCATTACGCGCATCGTACGTCTTGAACTCGCGTGTAACCGTGTCGTAGCGCACCATCCCGCCGGAAGTGCCAAGCCACATCACGGTTTCGTCCGCGTAGATCGCCATCACGCTGTTGTTACCGACGCGAAAGTGGGTATACGCGCGCGTCGGGTCCACTTGTACTCTGCCTTCGCGCGCTTCCGCACCCGCTTGCGGGCGAGCCGCGGCAATCGGGGGATGCGCGGCCGGAAGCGCGGGACGCGGAATTGGGATGGAGGCCTGCGCCGGCGCCGCTCTCGGCGTCGAGGCAAAGTCGCCGACCCGGTTGCTTTGCTGAACGTCGAGCACATAGGCGCCAGCCGCGATCGCCCCGGCGGCGATCAGGAGTAGTCCCACGGCTTTCCGGCTTAAGCTCATGCTGCCGCCCTCCTCATGGCGCTGCAATGCGCTTCACGTTGTGAAGCGGCGGCGCGGACCATACCCGGGCGATCAATGCAAGCTCCTCAGCGCAGTGTTCTGCTGAAAGCGATGACGTCCAGAATCTCGCGGTCGCTAAGAATGCCAAGGTAAGCGGGCATCGCGTTCTTGCCGGACTTGAGAGTAGCCAGCAGCGCCAAATCCGACTGCATCATCCGCTCCGCTCGCACGAGATGAGGCGCCCCGGGCATGACGCTGACGCCGCCCGGGCCGTGGCAGGCGGCGCAATGTTTGGCATAGATCTGCGCTCCCTTGATGACATCGGCAGCGCACGCCGGCAGGACGGCGACAAACGTCATGAACCCCGCCAAACTCACTTGGCCAAGGCAGCGCGCCGCGCCCACGCCCCGATTAGCGCGCACTCCGGGATTTATGCGGCCTGGTGGAGCCGCAGCCCTGCGGCAGTCTGGCTCGCTATGGCTCATGTCATTTTTTCTCCTTCTTTCTCGTTGCGCCCTTTTCGGCGACGCCCCGTGCTGCCCGCCCCTTTGCTTCCAGCGCCTCGGCCTGCTTCAGGTCGACGGCAAGTCCGTACGCGCCGGTACGGTAGGCGGCCGCGAGACGCTCCAACGCCGGCAAGTAGCCCGAGTCGGCTGCACGGCGCACCCAGCGCAACGCCTCCGCGCCATTGCGCTGCGTCTCATCGATTCCGAGCTCACCGCTAATATAAGCCTGCGCGAGCGAGTTGATCGCGGCTGCATGCCCTTTTTCGGCGGCACGCGCAATCCACTTGCGCGCTTCACCCGGATCACGCTTGACTCCTTGGCCCGCGGCATACATCGAACCGAGGCCGTATTCGCCCTCCGGCTCGCCCTGCACCGCCGCCTTGCGATAATAGGCAACGGCCTCGTCGTTGAATTCGGCCTGGTCCAGAATATACGCGAGCAGCGACTGCGACGGCGCATGGCCGGCGTCGGCGGATTTCTTGAGCAGGGACATTGCCCGCACCACGTCGCCGCCGCGGTAAGCCTCCGAGCCTGCGCGATAATCATCCTCCGGCGCCGCCCAGGCTATGCCAGCGTGCCACACGAGCAGCACCGCCAGAACCCTCGAGACCATTACCCACTTGCCCTGAACCCGTATTTGCATCTATTCAAGCTCCTGCAACGCGATCGTAGCCAATCTCCGGCAACACGGCGGGTTTGCCGCAACCGGCGCACTCTCTAGCACTTGGCAGGCAATGAACCATGCGATGTGCCCGCCGGCAATCCGTCTCGCTCGAATTCCTCGAGTTTGCGATACAGGCTGGACAGCCCTATGCCCAGCCGTTGCGCGGCGGCCCGGCGGTCGCCACATGCTTCCTCGATTGCACAGCGCAGAACATCGGCCTCGAACCTTCGCAACTGGTCGCGCAGATACCCTGTCTGAGCAATTCGCGTGCCAGCCTGCATCGCAGCGGCGGAACTGCGGATAATGTCCGCCGGGAGGTCGCCGGATGCGATGCAATCACCCTCGGCAAGGAGGAGCGCTCGGCTGATTACGTTATTGAGCTGGCGCACGTTGCCCGGCCACGAGTAGCCGAGCAAAATCTCCTCGACGCCTGGATCCATTTGCACCGCGCGGGGCCGGTCGTTGGCATCCCGCGCCCCGGAGAGCAGATGCTGGATCAGGCCGCGGAGGTCGCTTTGGCGTTCGCGCAGCGGCGGCGCGTGGATCTGGAACATGCTCAGGCGGAAATACAGATCCTCGCGGAATTTCCCCTGTGCCACCAGCTCTTGCGGATCACGATTGGTCGCCGCCACGATCCGCGCATCGACGTGCCGCGCCTGCTCGCTGCCCACCGGGCGCACAATTTTGTCCTCGATCACGTGCAGCAGCTTGGCCTGCATGTGCAGCGGCAACTCTCCGATCTCGTCCAGGAAGAGCGTTCCCTGGTCGGCCTGAAGGAATAGGCCTTTGCGCGCACGGTCGGCGCCGGTAAATGCGCCTTTGGTATGGCCGAAAAACTCGCTCTCGATCAGTTGTTCTGGAATCGCGCCGCAATTTACCACGACGAATGGTCTGTCGCGGCGCCGGCTTTGTTCGTGAATCGCGCGCGCGATTACGCCCTTCCCCGTTCCGCTTTCGCCGGTAATAAGCACCGTGCTGTCGGTCTCCGTGATTCGGCGCACCATCCGCTCCAGCTCGAGCATCGGCGCAGATTCCCAGCGATAGAGCCCTTCCGAGCCGACCTTCACGGCTTTGCGCAGCGCCTGATTTTCCTCGCGCAAACCTCGCACCGCCGCGATTCGGGCAAGCCGGTGCAGCACCTCCTCGTTGCGCACCGGTTTGACCATGTAGTCGGACGCGCCCGCTCGAAGCGCCTCGACCGCGGTCTCCATCGAACCATAGGCGGTCACCATGATGAACGCCGTATCGATGCCGGTGGCAAGCGCCTCGCGCACCAGGTCGATGCCGTTGCCGTCGGGCAGCTTGATGTCGCACAATACGACATCCACGTCGCCGCGCGCGAGCTTGGCGGCCGCCTCCCTGACGCTCGCCGCCAGATCCACCGAGTAACCGGCTTTCGCCACGATCGAGCCGAGAATCTCGCGTAGCGCCAGTTCGTCGTCGAGTACCAGTACATGCATCGAGGACATCGCGCCTTACTCCCGCGTTGCCGGGCGCGGCAGGTAGACCGACGCCCGCGTGCCGCGCCCCGGTGTCGAGTCAAGCTCAATCCGCCCGCCTTCCGCCTCAATGAGCGATTTGCACATGAACAGGCCGATCCCGCTGCCGTGTCCGGGCGCTTTGGTTGTAAACGCCTCATCGAATGCCCGCGCCATTGTCGGCGCGTCCATCCCGCAGCCGTTGTCCGCCACCACCAACACCACCTCCGCGCCGCTCGATCTCGTTACGACGCTAACCGACGGTTCGCGACCGACGATATCGCAGCTCGCATCGGCGGCGTTGATGAGAAGGTTCATCAGGACTTGAGTCAGATGGTCGGCAACGGCATTGATCGCCGGCACTTCCGAATCGAGGTCGAGGTTGAACTCGATGTTGCCGAAACGTTTGTCGTAGCGGATGAAGCCGCACGTTCGGCGCAGCAGCGCGTTGAGATCGAGAAGTTGCGGCTCCGGCGAATAAGGCGTGGTCATTTCCGCGAGTTGGCGGGTGATCTGACTGATCCGGCGTGTTTGCTCCAGGATAAGTTCCGGCCGGCAGCGTTCCCCGGAACACATGTTTGAAATTCGCTGATCCTGGATCGCTTCGGCAACCCCGGTGATCGCAGCAATCGGGTTATTCACCTCGTGCGCAATCGTCGCGGCCAGGGACCCGATGGCGGCCATCTTTTCCTGGTGAAAGCGCTGCTGGCGCGCGATCTCCAGTTGCCTTTCACGCTCCCGCAGTTCCGATTGCATGTTGTTGACGGACTCCATCAACGCTCCGAGCTCATCGTGCCGCGTGATTTCAATAGGCATGCCGCGATAGCCCGTGACCACCTCCGTCGCGCGCGCCCGCAGCTTGCGGATGTCCCGTACCAGGAGCGAAAAGAATCGCATTACGACGCCCCCGAAGAGCAAGGCCCCAGCCAGCCCCATGACCACCGAGGTCAGCGTGATCGAGTCATAAATGTGGCGAAAATTCTCGGTCAGCGCTTGTTGCCGATTGCGCGCTTCGCTGGTCACATCGTCGAGTTGTGTCACCAGTTGGTGGAGATTCTCGCGCAGTTCGACCAGCCTTTTGTTCCCCCATTCGGCTCTGATCATGGCGCTGTTATGGTCAAGCCGGACAATCCACGGCTGCATCAATGGATACCTTTCGCTCAGTCCCTGCAACCCGGCCTGGACCGCGCCTATGTCAAGCGCGATGGTCTCCGCTGTCGCGCGCGAATTAGGGGTGGCATAAGCTTCATTTACATTGAGAATTGCATACGCAAGAGCGGAATTCACGCGTCCCAGCGCCTCCTCGGCCTGGTACAGGTTTCGCTGCTGTTCGACGGTCGCCCGCAGCGTGGCGCGCTGCTGGGCGAGCGTGATGCCGATCGCCACGACGTACAGCATGACGATGACGAACGCAATGACGCCCTTGGTGCGCAAGGATACACGCGCGCTGTCCAGATTCAACGCGCGTTTCCCGCTGCCTCTCGGCGCATAGGTCAACTGCCCAGCCAGACTCAAATTACCCCCTTGCATCCGCTCCGGCGGACGGCGCCGGACTCTCGACAACGCGTAGTGTGACATGTCCCCCCTGAAGATTCCTTTGATCCAGATCAGGAACGCCGTGCTCCTGTCTCCTTTCGTCCGATACCCCGGTCGCATTTGGCTTGAACCGGACCGTCAGTGCCTGAACGCCAGGCGCAGGTTAAGCTCACGTTCCAGCATCCGATCGCCCTCGGCGCCGTTCCAGTCGCGCGCACCCGCAATGCGCGCCGCGATTGCGCCTTCAGCGGTAACAAGCACCGTTTCCGGCAACGACTTCACTCGCAGCAGGGACTGCAACTGCCTCTTGTCTCCATCAGAGTAGATGGGAAACGTGAGCCTGCGGGTGCGCACGAACTCGGCCGCGAGGTTACGGTCATCATCCACGGTGACGCCGATCACCCGCACGCCGTGGGCGGCAATCCGGCGCGACAGACGCTCAAGGCTCGGCATCTCATCGCGGCAGGGCCCGCACCACGTCGCCCAGAAATTGATTATGAGCGGCGTGCCGAGCAACGCATCAGTGGAAGTTGGCGCTTCGCCCATCAGGCCGGTCAGCACAACGCTCGGCAATCGTGCGCCGATCCCTGGTTGAACACCCGTCGAGTCCTGTCCGCAAGCAACGAGCAAAAACAGGGCCGCGAACAAGCCTGTGCGCCAAAGAGGCGGCGAAACCATGAACCATTCGCTGCCGCTGTTGCAGGACGCTCCCGACCGGAACACTCTCCGTGCCGCGTCAGGATTTTTCTGAAATCTTGCCAGACCCAAAAGCATCGTGTTGATCGCATTTTCTCAAATACGGGAAAAAAACCACTGGAGACTGCCAAAAACGAGAATCGTCGCAACAAAGATCCGAACCATGCCCGATGCGACGATCTGGCACGCGCGCGCCCGCCTAGCGTGTCCGGGCCGCGCCCCCTTGTTCCCGGTCAGCCTCCCATTCCCAAAGTGCAGCCTGTGCCTTGCGCTGGTAAGGGTCGTCCGGCCTGCTCAAGTGAACGAAAGCGCGCATGGCGCCGATCGCACCCGCCCGATCGCGCAGCCCATCGAGCGCGAGCGCCAGCCCATAATAGGCATTGACCTGCTCCTTGCGCAAGGCGATCGCGCTGTCGAAGAAGTCGCGTGCGGCGCCGTAGCGTTCCCGCCCGATCAGCGCGAACCCCATATTGACATGGGCTTCGGGCATTGTCGGATCGAGTTCGAGCACGCGATGGAAGGCGGTCATCGCATGTTCGTGCCGTTTCGCGTGCAGCATGATCACCCCCTGCTGGAAGCGTTCATGGATTTCCTGCCGGGTCCGGTCAGTTGCGCCGGCCTGACCACCCTCTGGCGCACGGGTCGTTGAGAAACGCCAACCGAACACGCTGCCATCGGACACGGCGGCGATCACAAGTCCCCCGGCCGCAATGGCGACGACCGTCAGCGCAAGCGTGCGCCGGCGCGTGTCGCGCGATCCTCGTGGCAGCAGTTCTTGCCAATTCATTACACCGCCCCTTTGTGCGGCGCGGTCGAGACAAACGGCACGCCGAAGAACGTCAGGAACGCCAGCACGAACACAGCCCAAATCAGTGCCGCGCTGCGCCAAGGCTCAAGCCTGACGGTGACTCGCAGGTGAATGAAGAATGCCAGCAGCAACCAGGTCGCGAACGCCCAGGTTTCCAGCGGGTCCCATGCCCAGTAGCGGCCCCACGCATCCTGCGCCCAGATTGCGCCTGCAACCAGCATCAGCGACTCGAAGATGAACCCGACCATGATGAACCGAAACGCCAGGTATTCCAGCCGGACGTCGTCGGGAAGCTGCGTCAGGCTTGCGACGCGAAGGCCGGCCTGACGCAGCAAGATCAGACCCGCGACACCGACTGCGACCAGCACCGTGCCCAGAAAAACCTTGCCGAACAGCAGGTGAACGTAGAGCCAGACCGTGCGATAGGTGGGCGGAAAATGTCCTGCGACGGAACTGGTCACGAGCAACCACGCCATCATCAGGAACAGAACAGGCATCACGACCACCGCCGCCGGCCGCACCGCCGGAACGCGCCAATACGCCAGCGCATAGATCGCCAGCAGGCTCCACACATTGCTCGACAGGATTTCGAACAGGGTGATGAACGGCCCGTGTCCCAGGCGCTCCCAGCGCAGCCCGAGCGAAACCGTGTGCGCGGCCAGTCCGATCACAATGACTGCAAGGATGATCCGCTCGGGACGCTTGGCCAGCACCGCGGCGGCGATCGCCGTGGAGCCTGCCAGCGTGTAGAGCATCAATGCCAGCCACAGCAACTGCAGTTCAGCGTTCACGCATCACCGTCCCACGGCTGCGCCGCGCATTTCTGCCAGAAATGCCAGGCCATGCTCGCCACCGCGAGCAGGCAGGCGGCAAACAGCCAAGGCAGGGTCCAGTCGTAGAACACGGTGTAGCCCATCCAGGTACTCAGGCGCTCATACACCAGCATACCCTGCGGCAAGCTGATGCTTTCGCCGGGCGCAAGTTCGTGCCGCGCCTCGCCGATGCGAACCACTAGATTGTGTTTTTCGGGCAAGCGAAACTGCGAAACCTGCTCCGGATCGAGCAGAACTTCGTCAAACTGCAGCATGGTCCATAGCGTGGTGTTCGTGCCCGGCAATTGCCACTCGAGCGCCTGGCGATATTCGTGGACGGGGTAGGAAGGCAGATTGATGGTGCCGCGCCGCAGCGCGCCGCCCGTGGGATGCCACACGAACACCGGCGCAAAGCCCTTATTGGAACTGGTGTAGAAGCGGTAACCATGAAGCACCAGTGGATTGATGTCGCCGATCACCGCGCGCTGCAGAGCGCCGTTGTCGTCCAGCCAGCGCACGCCATTGCGGGTTTCGGCCCTGTTCACGCCTTTTTCATAGCGAATGGTGAAACCCTCGTTGGCGAATTGCGCGCGCTCGAGCTGCGAGCGGTGCCATCGCCCGGCTTCGCTCTGAGTGAGTTGGCCATTGAAAACTTCGCCTTCGGCGAGCTCGAGCTGGCCCTTTAGGTAGGTGAGGCGCCCCGCAGCCGCCAACACCACCAGCGCCAGGAGCGCAAGGTGGAACACCAGCAGCGCCGTGTTCCGCCGAAATACCGGGTTCGCGGCGATCGCCGCGGCGAGATTGAGCGCCAGCAGCCCGAGCGGCGCGCTTAGCGCGAACGTGACGTCGGCGTCCAGCGCGTAGGTCGCGCCGATGCCGGCGGCAAGCAAGGCCAAGAGCACCAGTGTCACCCGCGACGAGGCCGCGGCGGCGAGCCAGTCGCCGCGTGCCGGGATTACGGCGAAGGTCTGCATACGCTCCCCATCCAATTTTTCCCGCTCTGCGTGTCGTTCGTGTTCGTGCCCAAGAACGGTCCGACGTTGCGCGAGCCGCAGTTTGTGTCGCTCCAGCTGCCACTCCTGGCGAAAGTGCGAACCTTGAGCTTCGCGTTGAGGTAGTAGGGCTCCTGGTTGTAGTACTGGTTGCTGGCACTCATTCTCCACTCGGCGTTGCCGGTCTGGCCGGCTTCGGGGCCGACGTCATTTAAGTTGACTAGAAACGCCTTGTTCTTCCACCCGTGCGGGACGGCGATGTGGCACCAGCTGCAGCGGACACGGCCAATCCTGTCGGCATGCAGGGCATGGTAATTGTCGGTTCCACTGCCGAATCCACTGACGCCACTTGCGTTGCGATCACCGTACTGATTGATGCTGTGGCACTTGAAACACAGGCCGTTGGCCGCAATGTCCGCCGCCGTCGGCGAGCGGTCCGAGACCCCGGTGGAAGACGCCCAGGTCCCCTTCAAAATGAAATTATTCGTCGAGCCGTGCGGGCCCCACGGGTCGCCGTTCTCGCCGTTCGCGGGAATCGCGGTGGTCGTGCCGGTGCTGGATCCATGGCAGTCCGAGCAGTACATGGTCTGGACCCCGACCGCGTTACGCCAAGGCGCAAACCAGTTATTAGCCGTCATACCGCCGCGCACGGCCGCGGTACGCCCGGTACTGTCCATGACCGGGTGCCAAGAGCGGTGGTTGTTGGTCGAAAATGCCGAGCCAGCGCCCGAATCGGTGGTCGTGACTTCTCCCTTGTGGCTGAACGGCGCCTGGAACTCCTTGGCTTGATTAGTGTATTGCGTGAGATTGTTGGTGGTCGAGGGCGTGCCGCCCGTGTAGCCAAGCGTTGGGCGGTTGCCGACCGGATAGGCGTTGTTGTCGCTATAGCCATAGTCCGAGTGGCACTTGAGGCAGATCTGGTACTCGCGGGTCACATAAGTGGCCGTCACGCCGATGTTCGCGCTGGTGCCAGGATCGCCGCGCTTGACTTGGTAACTGGTGGGCAGGCTTTGGAACGAGGCGCTGCCGTAGATCGGCTCGACACCCCAGGTGCCGCGCAGCACGCCGGAGGCAATGTTGCTGTGGGTGTAGCCGGTGGTGTCGGTATGCGTATGGGTCCCTGCGGCGTCGGGCGCGCCGGACAGGCTGCCGGCCGGATTGCCTACCAGCGAGCGGAATTTCACTACCCGGTGCGGGTTATGACAGTCGGTGCACTCGGCGTGGCGGTTATTGAGGTTTGCCACCCCGAGCTTGGCGCGTGACTCGATCGAGTCTACCCCGCAGCGGTTCGCCGCCGTGGCGCAGTCGATGAATCCGTCGGTGAAGTTGCCGCCGATGTCGTGCGCTTCGCTCCCGGCCGGCTGATCGATCGAGGTGATAGGCATGCGCCTGGGGAGTTGGAAATCGCTCCTGATGTTGGGTACCGTGGTGCTCGGCGTAATGATGCTGGAAGCGCTGTCGGTGTGACACTGGTAGCAGGTCTGCTCCAGCGCGGAATCGCCGCCGGTCTTCGGGGTGCTCACGCTGTCGGTGCTCTCGCGCAACAGCCGGCGCGCGCCCGGCACGGTATGCGTATCGTGGCAGTTCAGGCAGGCCGCCTTCCATACCGGCAGGTTGGCCGGAAAATCGCGTTGCGCCGCGGGCGTTGCCAGATAGGTTGGTGTCGCCACCAGGGGGTTGGCGTGCGCCGAGTACGCCCAGGCGCCGCTGCCCTGGTTCTTGTCGTGGCAGGACAGGCAGATGATGTCGTTCACCACGTCGTGATTGTTGGTGGGAGTGGCTTGCTGGAAGCGGTTCAGACGCAGGAATTTGTGGTTGCCTCGCGTGGTGTCGGTTTCGCGCAGGTGCGGATCGTGGCAGGTGCCGCATTGCACCTGGCCCACGCCGCCGGCGCCGGTGCTCTCCAGCGGCAATGTCGGGCGGTAACCGGGCGCGCGCACGCCGATGACTGTGCCGCTGCCCGCCGGCCACCTCTGGTTGGCGTCCACTGCGCGCAGCTCGCCGTCGCGCGTGGCCAACGCGCTGGTGAAGTTGAGCGAAATCGGATGGTCGTTGGTCAGATCCACGCCCAGATTGCGCGTGAATCCGGTCGTCGTGCCGGAGCCGCCCGGCGTCACCCCGCCCGGACCCGCGCCGCTCATGGGTATGGATACCGTGCCCGGAGTACCCGATCCTTGCCCGGCCAGCACGTTGACGTTGCCGATCGCCAGCGTGCCGTCGTGGCACGACAGGCACAGCTTGGAACTGCCGCCCGGCTGATCGAGCGAGCCCTGGATCGCATTGGCGTCAAGCGAGGAAGAGGTGTAGGGCGAATAGGTCGCGTTGGACAGCGCGCGGTTCCACAGTGGCGTCACGCCCGAGGTCGCGGCGTGCGGCGTATGGCAGAACACGCACACTTGCGTCTCCGAGACCGCCTTCGTCGTGCCGGGGCCGCTTACCGACAGATTGTGCCTGGTGTTGCGCACATCGGGAACCAGCGCCGCGCCGGCTGCGCCGGCCGCCACGGCGGCCGCCAGCGCCCAAGCGGCAATCAGTGAGCCACGGACCTTAGCCGCCATCACCGCCGGTCTCCAGATACTGAAACACCACCACGCGCCCATTGAACATGTCGCTGACGAATACCCGGTTATGACTGTCGATCCAGGCGCCGGCCGGCAGATAGAACTTGCCGGTTTCCTGTCCCAGCCCGCCAATCGCCATAAGAAAATCCCCGTCCCGGTTGAATACCAGCAAGTGGTCGTAATAGGACTCAACGACGTAAATGTTGCCGTCGCTATCCACCGTGATGCCCTTTGGACGCACCAGGTTGCCGACATACAGCCCGCGCCGGCCGAAACTCAAGCGCCAGCGGTCGCCGCCATTGGCAAATACTTGAATGCGGCTGTTCATGGTATCGGCGACATACAACTCACCGCCTGCAAACGCAAGGAAGGTCGGAAAGTTGAACTCGCCGTCACCCTCGCCCTGGCGGCCGATAACCTTCAGCAGTTGCCCCTCGTCGTCGAAAACCTTAATGTCATGCGCGTAGGTATCGGCCACGAAAATACGCTTGTGCAGCGCATCGTAGGCCAATCCGGTCGGCCGCTTGAGCACACCGCGTCCGATGGCGCGCCCGGGGTTTCCGCGTGGATCGAGACGCGCGACAATGCCCAACTGAGCGTCGGCCACTAGAATCTGGTCGCTGGCGCCGGCTGCAATGCCGTTCGGGGAAACAAAATTGGCCAGGCCATCCGCCTTGTCCCACACCAGCAATTCACCCGCGGCCGGGTCGAATACGAAAACGGCCTGGCGGCTGGCATCGGTAACCAGAATTCGCCCGGTGGCGTCGACCGTCCCCGACTGCGGCCGCTGCAACACGGCCGGCACCTGCTCGCCAATAACCAACGCGGCAAGCCTGCGCAGCAAGTCGCCCAAGCCGTTCGCCGCGGCGGCTGCCGGCCTGAAATTCGCCTCGCCAAGGAGCTGCCCGGCATACATGAAACGCGGTACCTCCGGCGCCGCCGGCCACATCAGACGGCGGCCTTCGGGCGCATCTTCCATGCCGAAATGCAGCACGCGCGGAGCGGGCGCGGCGCAGGCGCCCAGCAGTACGCACAACGCCAGAAAAAGAGCGGGCGACAGCCTTACCATCGGCCCGGCCCTAATGACTGATTGCCGCCATGGATGCGACTTTCCAGGCCATGGCGTCCCGAGTGGCACAGATCGCAGCGTTCCGTGCCCCACGCGATCTGGCCGTTGTGGCACAAACCGCAGAACTTGCCGTCGACGATATCCACCATGAGCACGTCGTTGGCGCCCGCCCGCATCTTGAAGCCCAGTTCATCGTGGCATACTTTACAGCGAAAGCGGATGCGGTGAAACCAGTGCGAAAAGATCACCGGACGCATGCCCTCTTTATCCGAGCGCTTGTTGAGCACCACGTCGCCATACTCGGCTCGCGCCGGCGCCACATCCAGCACCGCAACGGCAGCCATCAGCATCAACAAGCACATGAGCATGCCCTTGCGCATGGCTAGGAACCGCGCACGGCTGCGGCAGGCAGCGGCTTGTCACGCGCTGTGTTGTGGCAGCGCCCGCACTGGGTCAATGGAAACGCAACCGCGCCATGGCAGACCCCGCACTGTTCGCCTTGCAGGATGAGTTGCATGCTGAATTTGTTGGCGCCCGCCTTCGACTTGAACAGTTGCTCGTGGCAGTTGCCGCAATCGAGCCACACGGTGTGCTGCCGGTGCGGAAAACGCACGATGGGCGTGCCGCCGCGGAGGTTGAGCAGAATGTCCGTGTCGAGAACGCGTATCTTGGTTTCCGGAAGGATGTTGGTGCGTGGATTGATGCGACCCTGTTCCAGCGCCGCTGTCCAGTTCACCTGGCTTCCCGCGACATCCGCCGGCAATCGTGACAGCGCCTCGCCCGGTTGCTGCAACAGCCGGAGGGCCGGACTCTTCGGATCGTGAATTCCGTCTTTTACCAGCGGCAGCCAGCGCCGCGCCATATCGGCTGCGACTGGCGTCCGCGCAATCAGGATCAACGTCGCCAGCAGCAGCCAAAGGTAGTACCGCGACCGTCGCCTACCCCGCCTGCTGCGCATCCTCGCCACCTAGCCCGGAATGAACACGCCGGCGCCGCGGATGGCGCGTATCAACTCGCGCGTCGACTCCTCCAGCAGCCTTACCCCGGCGGCGTGGTCGGCGCTGGCGGCCGCGGTATTGGCCTGATTGCGCAGCTGCAATGCTTTGGCCAGCGCGGATTGCTGCTCGGTGGTGCGCGCTTTGCCGTCCAACAGCACCTTGATCAGCATCTGGTGGGTATCGTTGCGGTCGACCTCGTAGCGGTATTCCTCTTCCCTCGTCGCAAAGTGCAGCGAGCGCACCAGCGTATCGCCGCTGCGCAGCGAACTCACCGCGGCCTTGGCGAGGAGATAAGCACGGTCCAGCGCCGCGCGCCCGGCGTCGAGTTTGCCCTCGCCCGCCAAGCGCCGGGCGTCGCCGATCAGATTGTCGACCGCGCGGCTGGTTTCGGCCACGCCGGTAGCATCCGGTTTTTCCCCGGCGACGCGGCGAAAGGCGGCATGCAGGGAATTGACGCTGTCCAAGCGCGCTTCGAAGTCGCTGCGCGCCTTGGGCTCGGCGACTTCCCCAGGCGCCGCGGAGCGCACCGCCTCGAACATGTGCACACTTGCTTCCGGCAGCAAGCCCGATGCGCGCGCGTACTGGCCCGCCTGAAACGCGGCGCGCGCCTGGCGATAGATCTCGCGCGCTTTTTCGCGCTTTTGCCGAGCGGTGGTGTCGCCGCTCGAATCGACCTGGCGCGCTGCCGATGATTTCTCCAGCAGGATTTCCACCGCCGCCAGCCGCTGTTCCAGCCGGCCCCGATCCACGACCGCATCGGCCGCCACCACCTGCGCGAAAACATCCATGGAAGCCGCTGCCGCGCCCAAGACGAGTAGCACCATACAGACTCGAATCGCCCTCATGATCACTCCGTTAGAAGTCATTCCGGTTTTGGATCCTGCGGCACGCGCAGCCCGGCCGCCGCCAGGGCGCTCTGCAACTGGGCCGTTCCACCGCGCAGCGCCGTCAGCGCCGAGCGATGGTCCTTCGCGGCCGCGTGCCGTTGCGCCTGTTCGCGCAGTCCGCGGTTGGCATCCAGGAAACGCTGGGCTTCGCGAACCGCTTCGCCGCCGGGCTTGAACCCATCCAACGCAATCGGGATGAGGTCCGCGTAGCTGCGGTTGCGTTCCAGCTCGTAGGCGTACTCTTCGGCCAGGGTCTCGAAACGCTGCGCATATTCGATGGTCTTCGAGCCCAGCACCCGACCGAGACCTACCATCAATGTCCGTTCCGCCTCAGCCAGCGACTTGTTGGCTTGCACGACTCGCCCGGCTTCCGCGTGACCCTTGGCGCCGTCAACGAGCTGCGCCACTTTGGCAAGCAGGGCATCGTTGGCGTCCACCCCAGGCGGCTGCGGCCGCGCGCGCTGCAATTGCCGCTGGTAGGAAATACGCAACGACTCTACCGAATCCAGCATTTGCGCGTAGCGCACCCGGTGCTCGACATTGCGCGCAAGCGGGTCCGGCACGAGCTGGCGCGCCTTGCCGATTAACCAGGTTGCTTCGTTGAGTTGTTTGTCCGCGCCGGCCATGTCATTATTCTTGATCGAGAGCACTGCATTACGGTAGTTCTCCTGCGCGCTGGCCAGATATTTCCTGGCTTCGGCGTTGTTGCCGGCGTCGATGCGCCTGGCGGCCGGGGAATCGGAAAACACGCGCTGCAGAAAGGCTGCCTTCTGCTCGACGAGCTGGCGCGACACGCTGACCGTCGGGCTCGGCACCTTGACTTCCCCCTGGGCGGCGTGCGCGGCGACGCAAGTGCCGGACGTTACCGCCAGCGCAATCCGCTGTAGCAGGCGCTTCATGGTTTCCCTCCTCCCGCGGCTTCGGCGGTCCGCGCCTCGGCGCTCTTCTGCCGCGCATGGCACAGCCGGCATTCCTGGATCGGAAACGCGACCTTCCCGTGACACACGCCGCATTTCTGGCCGAGCATGATGGCGGCCATGCTAATCTGATTGGACCCCTTCTGCGGCGTGAATATCGCCGGATGGCAGTTCGAGCAATCCAGCCACTCCGTGTGCTGCTTGTGCGGAAAAACGACGTCGTGCATCGAGCCCTTGACTTCGCGCACGATGTTCAAGTCCATGACCGTGGCCTGGGCTTTGGGGTCGCGAACATCCCACCGTGGTTGGATTTGCTTCTTGCCGAGCGCCGCAACCCAGTCCACGTAATTGCCGAGGTTGCTGCGCGCCAGCGATTGAAACGAGCGCAGCGGCGCCTGCAACAGCGCGGTGGCCGGGCTCGCCGGATCGTGGATGCCGTCCTCACCTGGCGGCCGGTTGCGCCGCGCCGGCGCCAGCATCAGTCGATTGAATGCATTGGGATCCGCTGACTCCTGCACGGCCGGGTCCGGCGCCGCCGGCGCGCTCGCGGCAGTGGCTACGCTTGCAACCGGAGTTTGCGCGGATGGAACCATGGACACGCCGGGTTTGGGCGGTGCGGCTTCGCCGCGCACTTGTGCCAACATGAAATCGACCGCTGCGCGCAGATCGGCGTCGGGGAGCGAAGCGTTGCCGCCTTTGGGCGGCATGGCCCCTTTGCCTTTGATGGCATTGGTGTAAACCGGCCCCGTTCCGGCACTGACGCGTGGCGCCCAGGCCGCAATGTCGCCAAGCTTGGGCGCCCCCGCCAGCCCGGACGTGTGACAGGCGGCGCAAGATGCCTGATATACCAACTTGCCCTTCGTCAATTCCTGCGCGTGCGCCGATGCGGCAAGCAGCGCCGCGAGCACCAGCCCACCGGCAAATCGTCGATGCTTCATTCTGGGTCGTCCTATTTCCTGCCGCCGGTCGCGGGCTTGGCTGTCATCGGGCTCGCCGCGGGCGTTACAGCCGCTGACGTCCCGGGCCCGCCCAACAGGTTGATGGTGCTCTCGTGCAACTGCGTCGGCGTCCCGGGTTTGGCGGAATGGCACAGGTCGCAGTTCTCCACCGACCAGGCCACCGAACCATTATGGCAGGCGCCGCAGTATTGCCCGTCGATGATCTTCAGCATGTTGATCTCGTTCCCGCCGGCCTTGAACTTTATCCCGAGGTCGGTGTGACACGCCTTGCAGCGGAACCGCACGCGATGAAACCAGTGCGGGAACACCACCGGGCGCATGCCGGCGCCATCTGAATAATTGTTCATGACCACGTCGCCATACTCGGCACGTGCCTCGCGCACGCCGCCGGATAGCACCATGACACTCGCGGCCAGCGCCGCGCACGCCGCCACCTCTCTCCAGCTTGCGTTCACCGGACCGCTCCAATCACCATATCGTTCTGCACGACTAAAAACCTCCGAATTCCCGGTTCATTTGGAAGAAAACCAGCGCGTCCGGCCGCCCCTCGACCCGGGCGACGCGCATCGACAAGCGCATCGCGACGCGCCCCAGGTTGTAGTCCAGTCGCTGCTCGAACGATTGATTCACCAGCTCGCGAGGGGCGTTGAAGTCCCCCTGCAGCCGCGACTTGAACTGCGACTCGTTGATGCCGTAGAGGACGCTGTAGCGGAGCCGCGGCACGCCGAACGCGCGCTGTTGAAAATAGCTCAGATTGCCGCTGGAATTGAAGGGCATCCCCGCGCTCGGCGTGTTGGGCGTGTTCTGGCGTACCCCTTGCACAGTCAGGTTTGCCGCAGCAGAGGAACTGTGGCTAAACTGGACCTGGCCGCTCACCTGGAAATTGATCATCTGGAACTGGTTTGCGTTGGTTCCGCTGGTGCGCGAATCGGCCCCGAGCAGGCTCACGTAAGTGCTGGTCGCCGCGCCACTGGACAAGCGCCAGGACGCGTTCGCGCTGTGGCCGAGAGTCAGCGCGCGAGCGGTCACGCTGTCAAAACTGGCGCCTGCACTCTGCCCGAGGCCGAAATTGGCTTGGGAGTTTTCTCCCAACGTCACGCTGCGAGTGAGGTTATGCCCGAACTGGCCGCCCAGGTTTTGGCGCATGCCTTCTGCAAGGCCGGTTTGGTTGGAGATGTTTGCACCGGCGTTCCAGGTGTAATTGGCCCCGAAAATTCCGACTGGATCGCCAATGCGGGTTAAGTAAGCGGTCTGCGTTGTCGCGAGCCTGCTGGCCGCATCGGTAAGTAACTGCGTGACGGACGCGCTGGCGGCGAAGCTGGTTTGGCGGCTGAGCGCGTAAGTCGCGGCTAGGTTTCCGCCCAAGCTAAGAGTCTGCGCTTCCCAGGCGTTATTGGCGATCGCAGAGCGGAACATGCGGGCGCCGCCGGTCACGTAAAGAGGCGAGTCCTCCTCCGGGCGCCAGGTCGCGAACGTGCTGGCCTGCGCGAAACTTGAACGATTGTCTGAGGGCACTCCGGCCGAGAGCAGGCGAAAGTCGCTGCTGCTCAGGCTGGCAAGGCTCTCGACCGACAGCTCCGGCTCCGGACGGTAGCTGTTGCGCGCATATATCTGGTTGAACGCGGTACGCTCGCCGGTGTTGCTGCGCGTATTGCTGGT
>SCTX01000056.1 GCA_004298385.1 Betaproteobacteria bacterium
TGGGAGTTATAGAAGTGCCATGTCGGCCGGGATGGGCACCGGAAAATCGAGCAGCAGTTGCGCGTAGGCTTTGCCCTGCGGGTCCATGCGGACCGAGGCGATGCCGCCGCCGCCCAGGGCTTCGTCCAGCAGAAAATTCAGCGCCTGCGTGCCGGGCAGGTCGAAGCGTTGCACGCGGCCCTTGACGAGGTGGGCGAACCAGGCCGCTACGGCGGCTTCCGTCAGGGCGGCGCGGATGAAGGGCAAGTACTGGGGTTTGCGCGCGAGGATGCCGATGTTGGCGGCGTCACCTTTGTCGCCGCTGCGTCCCCAAGCCAGTCGCACCAGCGGCAGCGTGCGTGTGCCACGCGCGAAGGCGTCGGCGCCGGGCAGGGGGCCGCCGACCTCGCGCAGCGCCGCCGGATCGAAGGGCTTGCCCGTCCACTGCGGCGCCGCCACGGCCTGGCCGCCCATGTCGATGCTCGCCGACACCTGCGTCTTGGGAATCAGGCAGGAGAACAGCCGCACCACCGGCTGCACCTTGGGCCGGCCCCCGGTGAAGCCGGTGATGGCCGGGGCCGACATCAGCGCCATTGGCGCTACTTCGCGCGAGAACAGCTCGAGCGCATCCTTGACCGGATGGCGCACGCCTACCTTGAGCATCACTTCGCGCGCCGCGGGCCGCGCATGCGGGCCGTAGGTGTCTTCGGCGCCGATGGCCTCGACACAGGTATCGGTGAAATCGGGCCAACTGCGCTGCGCATAGTGGCGGCGCATGCGCGCCAGCAGGGCCGCGCCGACGCGCCGCGCCTTGGCGCCGGCATCGATGCCGCCGATCATGAACAGGCTCATGGCCCTGAAGCCGTCGGCGTAGGTCACGCTGACCTTGGCCTGGTCGGTCGGCGCGAGACCGCGTGCACCCTTGACCTCGACGCGGTCGGATCCGACCTGGGTCAGTGTGACGCCGGTGAAGTCGCACACCACGTCGGGCAGCACGTAGGCGCGCGGGTCGCCGATTTCGTAGAGCAGTTGCTCGCCCACCGTCGAGGGGCAGACCAGCCCGCCGGTGCCTTCGGGCTTGGTGATAATGAAGCTGCCGTCGGCGCGGCATTCGGCGATGGGGAAGCCCACGTCGTCCCAGCCCGGCACCGTCTCCCAGTCGGTGTAGTTGCCGCCGGTGACATGCGTGCCGCACTCGATCAGGTGACCTGCCAGGCTGCCTTGCGCGAGGCGGTCGTGGTCGGCGGCGGTCCAGCCAAAGGCATGGATCAGCGGCGCCAGCGCGACCGCGCTGTCGACACAGCGGCCAGTGACCACAATATCGGCGCCGGCATCGAGCGCGGCGGCAATGGGGAACGCGCCGAGATAGGCGTTGGCGCTCATCACCTTCTGCGGGAACGGCTCGCCGGAGAACATTTCCTTGACGCCGGCCGCCCGCAACGCCTCGAGCCGGGGCATCAGGTCGTCGCCGAGCACCGCGGCAATCTTCAGATCGACGCCTTCGGCGCGGGCGGCCGCGACCAGCGCCGCGCGACAAGCGGACGGGTTGACACCGCCGGCGTTGGCGATGACTTTGATGCCGCGCGACTTTAGCTCCTTCATCAAGGGCTGCATGGTCGTCACGAAATCCGGTGCGTAGCCTAGCGCCGGGTCTTTGGCCTTGGCTCGGATCAGCAGCGACATGGTGATCTCGGCCAGATAGTCGAACACCAGAACATTGATGCCGCCGCGCTGCACCAGTTGGGCGGCGGCGAACTCGCTGTCGCCCCAGAAGCCCGAGGCGCAACCGATGCGAAGCGTGCTTGGTTTCATGCTTGTCTCCTTTCGTGGTCTGGGTATTGAATCAGGCGCGAGTGGAAGCGGTGGCAGCGCCGGCGGGTGTTCAAAGCAGCGCCAGTTGCTCGATGCGTTGCACATGTGCTGCCAGTGATCGCTTGGCCAGTGGCCAGAGCGCTTCGGGTGTGTCGTCGTAGGCGAGAGCCACCCACGCGTCGGGGCCGGCCCGTGGCGCCGAACGCATGGCGGCCAGTACCTTGGTCTCGCGCCGCAGCCGGTGCGCTTTCAACTGCGCAATGGCCCGTGCGGCAAAGCCGATCACATGACCATGCGCCGGCAAGATGAACTCGATATTGTCTTGCTCGCAAGCCGCCGCCAGACGGTCCAGCGAATCGAGGTAGGCGCTCATGTCGCCGTCCGGCGGGTCGATGATGGTGGTGCTGCCGCTCAGGATGTGGTCGCCCGAGAACAGCAGCCCGTCCTGTTCGAGCACCAGGCAGAGGTGATTGGCGGCATGGCCCGGTGTGTGCACCACGCGCAGGGTGATCGGGTGGTCGCCGTCGCGCAGCGCCAGACGCTCGCCGTCGCCCAAGACGCGGTCGGGTGTGAACTGCGAAGCCGCTCGGGCGGTTGCGGCCGACGCTAAACCCAAAACAGGCGGCGTGCGGCCTGTCAGTCGGGCGCAGGCGGCGGCCAGCGGCCGCGCCGCCGGCGAGTGATCGGGGTGCGAATGGGTGCAGACGATCGCCTCGACCTCACCCGCGGTCAGCGCGAGCAGGCGTTCGACGTGGTCCATGTGCAGGGCGCCCGGGTCGATGACGATGTAGCCGCTGCGCGCGCTGCCCACGATGTAGCTGTTGGTGCCGGGCCCCGTCATGACGCCGGCGTTGGGAGCCGTCAAGCGCCGCAGGTGCCGCAGCAGCGGAACCGGCCGCTCATGCTGCCAGTCGAGCGAGTGTTCAATCTGCCCGTCCGGGCACACCAGCGCGAGCTCGCCGTAGGGCGGTTCGTGTTCCATGAAGCGCTGCGCTTGACCGTCGACAAGGCCGCCTCGCGGGCAGGAGTTCCACAGCGGTTCGTCTTGCGCACAAGCCGCGAGTGCCTGCTCGGCCCGCTCGAATGCCGACAACCAGAGCAAGGTGTGGATGGTCGGAAAGATCATGAAGAAGTTGCCGGCCCGGTGGCGCGCGAGCGCGTCATGCGGCCTGACCCAGACCGGTTCAAACTGCTCCAGTTCGTCGGCCAACGGCTCCTGCCGCTCTGGCATCAGCGCGGCAAAGAAGGCGGTGTCGAAACGCTTGGGCCCGTCGCGGTCGGTGGTCCAGCGTGCCAGCGGGCGCACCTTATCGACAGCCAGCAACCAGCCCCTGGATTGCAATTGCGGGTACAGCGCAAGGCCGCGGTCCAGACCTTGAAGGTCCGCCGTGGTGACCGGCGTGCCGTCCGGGCGCGCCGCCAGCAGGACGCCCAATTCCTCGAAGGTTTCGCGCAGGGCCGCCAGCACCGCTGCGTGCCGCAGCTCCTCCATGCCCGGCTTGGTTCGCGCCAGCCGGTGTGCGTGCCGGTCTTCCGCGTCGATGCGCCCTCCCGGGAACACGTAGGCGCCGGGCAGGAAGCTCGCGTTCGGCGAGCGCCGGGTCATCAACACCTCGACCCCGTGCTCGCCATCGCGCAACAGCAGCAGTGTGGCAGCCGGGAGCGCGGCTACGGGTTCCTTTCGCGGGTGTAGTTGCTGTGCGGCGCGGACCATGGGGCAAATAGCGTCGGGGGGCGCCTCAGGCGCTGGCCGAGTGGGCGCGCAGCAGTGCGTCGAGGGTGCGCTCGAGGTGCATGATGGAGTTGCATTCGCGGGCTATGTGGCAATAGGGCGCGTAGTGCTTCATTTCCGAGTCGCCCAGACCCCAGAACGCGACCGGCTCGGGGTTGAGCCAGATGACCCGGCGGGCGCGCTGGTAGAGCAACTGCATGATTTCGGCGCGGGCTTCGCCGCGGTTGTTGCGCGCGTCGCCGAGGATCAGCACCGTGGTGCGGCGACCGATGTCATCGAGCAACTGCTCGTGGATGTCGAGCAGCACCTGCCCGTAGTCGGTGCCGCTGCCGCCCACCGCCTGCATCACTTTGTCGACCGCCTGTTCGACCGGGAGCGATTCGAAGGTCTCGCTCACGTCGACGAGGTGATTGGTGAACGCGAAGCTGCGCAGGTCGCTCACCTGCTCGCCCAGGCTGTGCAGGAACAACAGCAGGAAGCGCGCGTATTGGCGCACCGAGCCGCTGACGTCGCAGATGGCCACCACGCGCGGCCGATCGACTACCTTGGCGCGCCAGAAGGTCTCGAACATCACGCCGTCGTAGGCCGCGTTCTTGCGCAGGGTCCTGCGGAAGTCGAGCTGGCCGCGCACCCGGCGCTTCTTGCGCCGCGAGTGGCGCTCGGCCAAGCGCTTGGCCATCTTGTACACGATGACGTGCATGCGCGCGAAATCGCGCGCCTCGATGTTGGACAGCCTCTGCGACAGGAGGAAGTCGTCGTGCAACTGGCGCGTAGGCGCCGTTCCGTAGAGCGCAAGCTTGCGCTCCACGTAGTTACGCACCTCCGCGTACAGCCGTTTGCGCGCCAGCTCGAGCCGGCGGGCATGCTCGGGCGCGAGGGTCTGCCGGCGCGCGTCGGCAATCTCGCGCTCCAGCGATTCCAGACCCATGGCCTGCTGTATCTTCAGCGTGTAGTAGCCCTTTTGCGTGAAGAACCAGATGTCGGTCAGGCCGATCTCACGCGCCGCTTCCTGCATGCGCTTGGCCAGCGCCGCCGAGTCGCCCGACAGCAGCAACTGCGACAGCGCCTGGCCGCCGCCGCCGCGGCAGCCGCCGGAGCCGCCCGAGCCGGCGGCGCCCTGCGACTTCGCCGGCTCATCGCCCGGTGGCGCTGTCGCCTCGCTCGGGCCGGCGCCCGAAGCGGGTTCTGCCGGGGGCTGCGGCGCAAGCGCCTTTTCGAAGTCGAAGGATTCGAAGTGAAAGAAACGCTCGAAAACGTCGTCGCAGAGGGCTCGGTCGGAGATCGTCTTCGCCAGCGTCGCGCCGAGCGCGCTTTTCAGCAGAGTGCGGTCGCTCCAGCCGACCAACTGGACGGCGCGAGCCGCATCCACCTGCGCGTTCAGGCTGACATCGAGGTCGCTGCCGCGCAGCGCCTTGAAGAAGTCTTCAAGCGTGGCTTGCATGGTGGATCTCGGCGTCCTTGCGCGCCTGGTTCAGCAGGGCCGGCAGTTGCTCGTCCGCCGAGTCGATGTCGCCCTCGAATTTCAGGAACACGTTCAGGGTTTCGCGCACCAGGTCGAGGCTCAGATGTTCGGCATTGAGCAGCAGCAGCGTCTTGGCCCAGTCGATGGTCTCGCTGATCGAGGGCTGCTTCTTCAAGTCAAGCTGGCGCACCGCCTGGATGAAGGCGACCAACTCACGGTTCAGCGCGGCCGACAAACCCGGCACGCGCCGCTCCAGAATGCGCCGCTCGAGCGCCGGCTCGGGAAACGGAATGTGCAGGTGCAGGCAGCGGCGCTTGAGCGCATCGCTCATCTCGCGCGTGTTGTTGCTGGTGAGGAAGACGATGGGCTTGACCTTGGCCTTGATCGTGCCCAGTTCGGGGACCGACACCTGAAAGTCCGACAGCACCTCGAGCAGGAAGGCCTCGAACTCGGGGTCGGACTTGTCCACCTCGTCCACCAGCAGCACGCAGCCGCGTTCCTGGTGCAAGGCCTGGTACAGCGGCCGCGGCTCGAGGAAATGCGCGGAGAAGAACAGGTCGTCATGCGCATGCAGCCGCTCCATCGACGCGGCCAGCCCGATGGCGCCGGCCATCATCTCGCCCAGCTTGTCCTTCAGCAGTTGCGTGTACAGCATTTGCTTGCCGTATTTCCATTCGTACAGCGCCTTCGACTCGTCCAGGCCTTCGTAGCACTGCATGCGGATCAAGGGGACGTCGAGAATCTGTGCCATGGCCTTGGCCAGCTCGGTTTTGCCGACGCCGGCCGGACCTTCAACCAGGATCGGCTTTTCCAGGTTGAAGCCAAGGTAGACGGCGGTCGCGATCCCGCGGCTGGCGATGTAGTCGACCGCAGCGAAACGCCGTGCCAGCACATCGACGGAATCAAAGTGCGGTTGGTGAAATGACTTCATGAGTTTCCTTGGCGCGCAGCAGTTTCTCGCCGGCTTGGAGTTGTCGGAAATCGGCGACGCCGCGCGCGAATGCCCTGCACCAGGCGCAGGTCGCGCCCCAGCGCAAGCAGTGCGTGTTTGTCGGTGAAGCGTGTGCGCGGAATCATGGATTTTGATGGCCTTGTTGATCGAGCCGAGCGTCGGGCGGTAGTTGGCGTTGACGTAAGCAGACACTCGACCTAACGCTCGTTAGAGTATATCCGTGGCCGCCGACAAAGACAACCATGGGGTCCCAAAAATCAAGTAACGCAAAAATAAGAGCCTCCCGCGTTTTGTCCTTCGTAAGATCAAATGAGACCGCTACCCAGCCGTTTCCCAGCAGCTAACGGACACTCGTTCTGTTATACTGAACATTGTTGTCATAACCCGGTTGGCCCATCGCATAGACCGTGCGCCAATCATACCCGCATGGGAGATCCAGATTGCCTGCCGAACCCCCGATTCGATTTGACACCGATGCCGACGGCATCGGCACGCTGACGCTCAACCGGCCGGAGCAGCTCAACGCGTTCGACCTCAACATGATCGATGCCTGGCGCGCGGCGCTCGAACGGGCCGAGGTCGATGATCGCGTCAAGGTCATCGTCGTCACCGGCGCGGGCCGCGGCTTTTGTGCCGGCGGCGACTTCGAGGAAATGGCCAAGTTCAGCGAACTCGACAGTTTGGAACGCAAGAACTTTCTCTATCGGCACGTTCACCTCATCGCGCTGGCGATCGAGCGGATGGAAAAGCCGATTATCGCCGCCATCAACGGCCCGGCGCGCGGCGCCGGGTGTGACATGGCGCTGATGTGCGACCTGCGGCTGATGGCGCAATCGGCCACGCTGGCGGAGAGCTACATCAACATCGGACTGATCGCCGGTGACGGCGGCGCCTGGTTCCTGCCGCGCCTCATCGGCAGCGCGCGCGCGCTCGAGCTGCTCTGGACCGGTCGTGTGGTCGCCGCCGAAGAAGCGGAGCGTATCGGCATGGTCAATCGCGTGGTGCCCGACGCCGAGCTGATGAACGCCACCCGCGAGCTGGCGCGCAGCATCGCCGCCAAGCCGCAGCAGGCCGTGCGCTTTTTCCGCCGCGCCGTCTACCAGAGCCAGAGCATTGCGCTTTCGACCCACCTCGACATGGTGTCGTCGCACATGGCGGTGCTCGAAGACACGCCCGAACATCGCGCCGGCATTGCCGCTTTCCGCGGCCGCTCGCGCGGCGCCAAGTAAGAGGAGGCAGCGCCATGACGGGCATTCTCAAAGACATCACCGTCGTCGACTTATCGCGGCTGATCGCGGGACCCTATGTGGGGATGGTGCTTGCCGACCTCGGCGCGCGCGTCATCAAGGTCGAGGCGGTGAGCGGTGAGGAGGGGCGTCATTTCGGCCCGCCGTTCTACGGCGAGTCCAGCGTCACTTTCATGACCTGCAACCGTGGCAAGGAGTCGCTCGCGCTGGACATCCGCACGCCCGCGGGGCGCAAGGTGCTGGAGCGCCTGATCGTCAAGTCGCAGGCGCTGGTGCACAACTTCCGCCCCGACTTTGTCGAGGCCAATGCCTTGACCTACGACGCGGTACGGCGGCTCAACCCCGCGATCGTGTACTACATGGTCACCGCTTTCGGTGAACGAGGCGGCTACCGGCTGAGGCCTTCAGTGGACAGCGTGGTGCAAGGTATGGCGGGCGCCTTCTTCGCCAGTGGCGAGGCGGGGGATCCGCCGATTCGCGTCGGCCTGCCGATCATCGACGTGGCGGCGGGAATGTGCGGCGCCCTAGGCGTGCTTGCCGCGGTGATGCACTTGCAGCAGACCGGCCGGGGGCAGCGTGTGGAGGCTACGCTGGCCGACACCATGTTCAATTTCATGGCGTGCAAGGTGGGCGAATTCGCGGTCGACAAGCGTGAGCCGGTGCGCTCGGTGAACCTGCCGATCGCCGTGCCGAGCCGCCACTTTCGCGCCTCCGATGGCGCCTGGTTCAGCGTGTCGGTGGTGAACGAAGGCGCCTTCCGGCGCTTTTGCGGCGTCGTCAACCGGCCCGATTGGCTGGCCGATTCGCGCTATAGCCGAAACGCCGCGCGCGTTGCCAACCGGTCTGCGCTGCTGGCCGAGCTAGAGGCGATCTTCATCACCCGTCCGGCTGCCGAGTGGGTGGCCGCATTCGAGGCCAACGACATTCCCTGCGGTCCGGTGAACAGCGTGTCCCAGGCGATGTCCGACCCGGTGCTGGCCGGCCGTTTCGTCGAGCATCCGGCAATGCCCGGCCTGCCGCTGATTCCGTTTCCGGCGCAACTCGCCGAGGGCATGCTCCGGCCGGATGCGATGTCGCCGCCGCCCAAGCTCGGTGAGCACAGTGAGAGCATTCTCCGCGAATTGGGTTACGCTCCTGCCGAAGTAGCCCAGCTCGCGCGCGACGGCGTGGTGCGACTGCACTCGAACTAAAGACGGTCTCGGCCGCCAGCGCAGGCCCGATGACCCGGCAGCCGAGCCACGAATTCCGGTGGCAGCAAGCCGTAACTATCATTCGACCTTGAAATAGTCGGGTCTGCCGGCGGGCCAGAACTCGCCCCAGAGCATCATGCCGCCCTCGACGTTGATCACCTCGCCGGTAATGAACTTGCCCGAGGGCGCGGCCAGGTAGACCACCGCCTCGGCGATGTCCTGCACGTCGCCGGCGCGTTTCATCGGGTTGCAGATGTAGAACCCGGGCACATGTTCTTGCCGGTAGTTGTTGAATCCGGTGCTCTCGATCGCGCCCGCGCCGATGCAGTTGAGGCGAATGCCGTGTTCTGCCCATTCGACGGCGAGCGTGCGCGACAGCGCGATCACGCCGGCGCGAGAGGCGGTCGTGTGGGCCATGCCGGTGAGGCCGCGGTCGATCGCGGCGGTGATGTTGACGATGTTGCCGGGGCGCCCCTGCGCCACCCAGCGCTTGGCCGCGCCCTGCATCATGTACCAACTGCCGTTGAGATTGGTGTCGATCACCGCGTTCCAGCCTTTGATGGTGAAGTCCATCGCATGGGCGGCGAATTGGCCGCCGGCGTTGTTGACCAGCACGTCCAGCCCACCGTGACGCTCCCACACCGCAGTGAGCAGCGCGTCGACCTGGTCCGGCTCCCGGATCGTCATCTGATGCCAGTAGACCTCACGGCCAGACAGAGCACGCAGTTTATCGGCGCAGTCCTCGAGCTTGTCCGCCTTGCGACCGCAGATCGCCACCGTGGCGCCGAGCCGCGCGAACAGGAACGCGATGGCCTTGCCGATGCCGCTGCCGGCGCCCGACACCAGCGCCACCTTGCCGGCGAACAGGTCGGCGCGATAGACCGTCGGCAAGGCGGCCAGCGCCTCATCTCCCGGCCCGAACTTGGGCTGTCGTGTGGTGGCCGAACTCATGCGTTCACCTTGAAGTAATCGGGTTTGGCGATGGCCCAGACGTCGCCCCACAGCACGCCGCCGCCGTCCACGGTGAGCAGTTCGCCGGTGACGAACTTGCCGCTGGGCGCGCTGAGGTAGACCACCGCCTCGGCGATGTCCTGCACGTCGCCGACGTGTTTCATCGGATTGGTCGTGGGGAAGGCCTTCACTGCCTCGGGCGAGTACTGCCGAAAACCGCTGCTCGCGATCGCGCCCGGAGCGACGCAGTTGACGCGGATCCGGAACTGCGCCCATTCGACCGCCACGGTCTTGGACAGGTAGGTAACCGCCGCGCGTGCCGCGCAGGTGTGCGCCACGCCCGGCATGCCGCGCTGGAAGGTGGCGACGATGTTGACGATATTGCCCGGCACGCCGGTGTCGCGCCAGCGCCGTGCCATGGCGTGCATCATGTACCAGGTGCCGTTCAGGTTGGTGTCGATGACCGCCTTCCAGCCTTTGACGCTGCAGTCCAGCGCCCGCTGCGGGAATTGGCCGCCGGCGTTGTTGACAAGCACGTCGACGCGTCCGAAGCGCAGCCATGCCGCATCCATCAACTGTTCGATCTGCTCGGGCTCGCGGATGCTCATGGGCTGCGCCAGTACGTCAGGGCTGCCCAGGCGGCGCAGCCACGCGACGCAGGCTTCGAGCTTGACCGGGTCGCGCCCGCAGATAACCAGTTTGGCCCCCAGGCGCGCGTAGAGGAAGGCGATGGCCTTGCCGATGCCGCTGCCGGCCCCGGAGACCATCACCACCTGAGCGTCGAACAGCCCGGGCTGGTAGACGGTGGGGCGCCTTGCAAGGGCTTCGTCATCGAATCCGAAGGTGGTGACGTCGCTCATTTCGTGTCCCTAGAAGCGGAAGATACCGTAATGCGGGTCGGCGATCGGTGCGTGGGCGGCGGCCGAAAGCGCCATGCCCAGCGCGTTGCGTGTATCGGTCGGCGCCAGCAGGCCGTCGTCCCACAGGCGCGAGGTGGCGAAGTAGGCGTTGGACTCGCGCTCGGCCTTTTCGTACACGCGCCGGCGCAACTGCGTCATCTCGGTCGCGTCGGGCGCGTGGCCGTTGCGGCGCAATTGCGCGATCTTCACGTCGGCCAGCGTGTTGGCCGCCTGCTCCGGGCCCATCACGCCCATGTGCACGTTCGGCCACGCCCAGATGAATCGCGGATCCCAGGCTCGGCCGCACATGCCGTAGTAGCCCGCGCCGAAGGCCGCGCTGGTGATCACGGTAAACTTAGGCACTTCGCTGCCGGCCTGCGCCATCAGCATCTTGGCGCCGTCCTTGGTGATACCTTCCATCTCGTAGTTGCGGCCGATCATGTAACCGGTGGTGTTCTGCAGGAACAGCAGCGGCGTGCGGTTCTGGTTGCACAGCGAGATGAAGTGCGCCGCCTTCTTCGAGCTGTCGCTGAAGAGTACGCCGTTGTTGGCGAGGATGCCGACGCGGTAGCCCCAGACGTAGGCATAGCCGCAGACCAGCGTCGTGCCGTAGGCGGGCTGGTACTCGTGGAAGCGGCTGCCGTCGACGATGCGGGCGATGATTTCGCGCTGGTCGAATAGCACCTTGTGGTCGGGCGAGACGATGCCGTGGATTTCATCCGGGTCGTAGTACGGCGGCTCGGGGTCGCGCTCGGGCAGGAAACTGCGCACGGCAGGCTTGAACTGGGCCACGATCTCGCGGCAGATCTCGATCGCCTGGGCTTCGCTGTCGGCCGGGTAGTCCACGGTGCCCGAGACCTGGGTGTGCAGCTCGCATCCGCCGATCTCGTCGGCCGTGTGCTCCTCGCCCGTCGCCGCTTTCACCAGCGGCGGGCCGCCGAGGAACACGCCGCCCGTGCCGCGCACGATGATGCTGTAGTCGCACAGTGCCGGGATGTAGGCGCCGCCCGCGGTACAGTGGCCGAACACCATCGCGACCTGCGGTACCCCCGCCTTGGACAGCAAGCACTGGTTGCGGAACACCCGGCCACCCTCGATGTACACGCCTGACAGTTCCTCGAGGAAGGCGCCGCCGCTGTCGCACAGGTGGATCACCGGCAGGCGGTTCTCCAGCGCAATGTCCAGCATGCGGACCAGCTTGCGCGGCGTCAGCGTGTACCAGACTCCGCCTTTGACGCTCGAGTCGTCGGCGTGGATCAGCACCTCGCGTCCGCTGACGACGCCCAAGCCGGTGACCACGTTGGCGCCCGGCACTTCGCCGTCGTAGTCCTCGCAGGCGGCCAGCGCCGACAGCTCGAGGAAGGGCGTGCCGGGGTCGAGCAGCAAGTCGAGGCGCTCACGCACCAGCAGCTTGCCCTGATTGCGCACACGCTTGATTTCGTGCGCTGGCCTCCGGTGGCGGGTGATCTCCATGCGTTCGCGGAACCTCGCGACGATGGCGCTCATGGCTGCGTGGTTGCGCCGGAACGCCTCGGACGAGGTGTCGATGCGGGATTCGATGCGTTTCATGGCGTCCGGTCCGTAGATGGGAGGGATCAGGCGTCGGCCAGTGTCACCAGCGTGGCCTTGAGCCCGAAGCTGCTGCCGACGCCGAAGTGGACGGCCCTGACACGCCCGTCGCGCGGCGCGATAAGAGTGGTTTCGAGCTTCATGCTCTCGATCACGATCAGCGGCTGCCCGGCGACTATCGCGTCCCCGACGGCCACGTGGACCGCGATGACGGTGCCGGGCATCGGCGCGCTAAGCGCATCCGCGGCGCCGGCGCGAGCGTGGCCGTCGGCGGCCGCGGGGTCCACGGTTTCGACCTCGGCGGCGCCAGTGGCGTTGCCGTGCACGAACACCGAATCCGCGCTGGAGGCGATCCAGACGGCGTGATCACGCCCGTCGATGGTGAGGCGATGGCGGCCGTCGGGCAACGGCTCGGCGCGCGCGCTGATGCGGCGCCCGGCCCGGTCGATCTGCAGTGCGCCATCGGCGCCGCGGGTCACCACCACGTCGTGGGTCTGTCCGTCGATCAGATAACGGCGGCGCATCGTCAGTTTCTCCATGCGCCCATCGCGGCATGCATCGGCGGCACGCTATGCACGGCGCGCAGCAACTCGCGATCAGACAGCACGGCTGCGGCAATCGCCAGATCGGTGTCCTCGTCGCCAGGGGCGAAACGCAATTCGTCGGCACAGCGCGCCAACATGCCGGTGTCGGCGCGGCCTTGCATGAATTCGGGATGGCGCAGCACGCGGGTCAGGTAGCGGGCATTGGTGGTGACGCCCAGCAGCACCGCGTCCTGCAGGGCGCGGACCGAGCGCTCGATGGCCTGGGCGCGCGTGGCGCCATGGCACACGATCTTAGCGATCATCGGGTCGAAGGCAGTGGTCACGGCCTGACCCTCGCGCACCCCGGCATCGACGCGCACACCGGGTCCCGCCGGCGCTCGCCAGCAAAGAATCTTGCCGGTGGCCGGACGGAAGTCATGCGCCGCATCCTCGGCATAGAGCCGGCATTCGATGGCATGGCCTTGCTGCACGATGTCGGATTGGGCGAAAGCCAGCGGCTCGCCGCGCGCCACCCGCACCTGTTCGCGCACCAGGTCGACCCCCGTTACCATTTCCGTCACCGGATGCTCGACCTGCAAGCGCGTGTTCATCTCGAGGAAATAGAACTCGCCGCCGGCCCCGTAGATGAACTCCACGGTGCCCGCGCCGCGGTAGTGGCAGGCGCGGGCGATGCCTGCGGCGGCCTCGCAGATGTCGCGCCGCTGCTGCGCCGACAGCGCCGGGGAGGGCGTCTCCTCGATAATCTTCTGGAAGCGCCTCTGCACCGAGCACTCTCGTTCCCACAGGTGCACCACCCGGCCGTTCTCGTCGCCGAGCACCTGCACCTCGATGTGGCGCGGCCGCTCGACATAGCGCTCGACGAACAGCCGGCCATCGCCGAAATAGCGCTCGCCCTCGCGGCGCGCGGCCTGGATTTCGGCTTCGAGCTGGCCCGGATCCCGCACGATGCGCATGCCCTTGCCGCCGCCGCCGGCAGACGGCTTGATCAGCAGCGGCGTACCCACTTGGCGGGCGCGTTCGACGAAAGTCGCCGGGTCGTCCTCCTCGATCGCGCCGGGCGCGACCGGAAAGCCGCGTTCGGCCACGAAATTGCGTGCACGTACCTTGTCGCCCATCAGTTCGATGGTGTCGGCATGCGGCCCGATGAACACGATGCCCGCCTGTTCCAAGGCGCGGGCGAAGGCCGCGTTCTCGGACAAGAAGCCGTAGCCGGGGTGCACCGCCTGCGCCCCGGTGCGGCGGCATGCCTCGACCATCTGGGCGATGTCGAGATAGGCCGCCACCGGCGTCGGCCCATGCAACTCGATGGCCTCGCCGGCCTCGCGCACGGCCGGGCTGCCGGCGTCCACCGCGTGGTGGGCCACCACGGTGGAAAGGCCCATGGCCTTCAGGCCGCGGTGGATCCGTAGCGCGATCTCGCCGCGGTTGGCGATCAGGACTTTTTGAAACACCGGCATGGTTCGGCTACGCGGTCCTTGGCTGTCGGCACATCTAGACGGAGATGGATGTCAATCCGTCACGGGGATAGGGTCGGATACGCGCTCGAACCTGGAGTTCTTGGGGCAGATCGTCAGGATCGCAGCCGCGGCCGTGCAGCCATTTGCTCCGGACGGTCCGGGGCAATGGACGCGACCATTGCCTGTGGTGCGCAGGGCATCGGTCCAAGGCTCAGTAAGTGTTGTCAAAGTTTGTCCTATGTTGGCCGCGTTGAGGGAGGTGGGTTGCCCGTCTTGTGTCTTATTGTCAGGCAAGACCTGCATCATTCCTTGTTCAGGGGTGCTAATCTAACGCTAGTTAGGCTGCTGGTCAACTCGGGAAATCCCGTTGACCGATCGAGACTGCGACCCGGTCTACCGCGCAAACCGCATTATGGAATCAGCGCGCCCGCAGGCGCGCAGCCGCGTCGAGCCGTATGCACTCGCCGTTCAGGTACGCGTTTTCGCAGATGTACGCACACAGGCTGGCAAATTCAGCCATGTCGCCGAATCGCTTCGGGAACTCGATCATCGTCGTCAGCGACTCGATCACCTTCGGGCCGAGCGACTGCGCCATCGGCGTGTTGAACAGGCCCGGAGCGATCGAATTGACGCGCACGCCGATCGCCGCGAGTTCGCGCGCCGCCGGCAGCGACAGACCGACGACGCCAGCCTTGCTCGACGAATACGCGGTCTGCCCGACCTGGCCGTCAAATGCGGCGCCCGACGCAATGTTGACCACGACACCGCGCTCCTCGCCGTTTTCCGGCTCGTTCCTGGCCATTTGCTCGATGCAGTACGCCATCACCTGGAATGTTCCGACCAGATTAACCATCACGGTGCGCTGGAACTTGCCGCAATTGGATGCGCGTCCACTCTTGTCGAGTATCTTCATCGGCGTTGGAATACCCGCACAGTTGACGCAGACGTCGATCCGGCCGAAGCGCTTGACGCACGCCTGCACGCCGGCCGCGACCCCGGCCTCGTCGGTGACGTCGACCCGCTGGTAGTTTGCGTTTTGCCCGCCCAGTTGCGCGACCAGCGCCGCGCCGGCCTCGTCGTTGAGGTCGAACAGCGCAACTTTGGCGCCCTTGTCGCGCACGAAATACTCCGCGGTGCGCCGGCCCAGCCCAGACGCGCCGCCCGTGATCAGCGCCACCTTGCCTTGAAGTTTCATGATTCGCCCCTACGTTCCGCGCGAAGCCCAGGTCGGGCAACGCCGCTCAGCCGAGCCAGCGCTTGCGCCGGCGGTAGTGCTTGACCTCGCGATAGCTCTTGCGCCCGCCCTCGGCGGTCATGCCGAGGTAGAACTCGCGCACGTCCTCGTTGCGCCCGAGCTCGTCGGCCGTGCCCTCGAGCACCACCCGGCCGTTTTCCATCACGTAGCCGTGATCGGCCAGCTCGAGCGCCACCCGGCTGTTCTGCTCGACCACCAGCAGCGTGGTGCCCTCGGTCTTCAGTCGTGCGAGCAGCGCGAACACGTCCTGCACCATCATCGGTGCCAGACCCAGCGACGGCTCGTCGATCAGCATTATCTTGGGCACCGCCATCATCGCGCGTCCGATTACCAGCATTTGCTGTTCACCGCCGGACAGATAGCCGGCGGTGCGCTCGCGCAGTCCACCCAGCGGCGGGATGAAGCTGTAGACGCGATCGAGCCGCCGGCGCAGCTCGGCCGCGCCGGGCGCTAGGTGGCCGCCGACGATCAGGTTCTGCTCGGCGCTCAGATGGCGCAGCACGCGCCGGCCCTCCATCACGTGCACCAGCCCGCGGCGCACCACCTCAGCGGGGTCGAGGCCGTCGATGCGCTCTCCTTCGAACGTGATCGACCCGCCGCTGACCTCTCCGTCCTCGGACTCGATGGTGCCCGAGACCGCCTTCAGAGTGGTGCTCTTGCCGGCGCCGTTGCCCCCTAGGATTGCCACGCAGGTACCCGGCTGAACCGCGAGGGTGATGCCCTTTAGCGCGAGAATCACCTCGCTGTACATCACCTCGACATTGTTCAACACGAGCACGCGCGGCTCCCCGGACTCACCACTTCTTGACCGCGGGCGTGTCGACGTTGGTCGCGGCGGTAAGGTACTTGCCGCCCGTGATGGTCGCGATGTTGACCTTTAGTCCCTCGACCGGAAACGGCGCTTCCTTGGTAAACTTCAGCGTCGGCAGCGTGCCGAAGGTTTCCGCGGTGGTCACCGGCTCGGCGTACAGGGTTTCGCGCACTTTGGCCCCGGTCAGGTTCTGCGCGCCGTGTTTCTTGATCGCGTGCTCGATCACCCGCACCGTGTACAAGCCCTGGCTCATCCCCATCAGCGTCAGCACGTTCCACGGCGCGGCCAGTTTGTAGTCGGCCTTCAGCTTCTCGTAGAAGCGATGCGCGGGCGTGTCCTCGTCCGAGGCGATGCCCATGCCGTAGGCCTCGTAATCGCCTTCCATCTGGTTCAGGCCGCCGATGGCTTTGCCCGAGGCCGGCAAGCCGTTGTGCGAGCTGGTGACCACCGGCACCTTGGCGCCGAGCGCCTGCAGTGCGCGCTTGGTCGCGACGACCGCTGCGGTATTGGTCTGGATCGAGATCGCCTCGACCCCGCCGCGAACGAGGCGCCGCACCTGCGTGCTGATATCGGTGGGCTGCACCTCGGTGAATATCGTTTCTACGACTTGGATCTCGTTCGGATTGTCCTTGGCGTAACGCTCGATGCCGCGGGCGATGTCGACGTAGGCGGGCGAAGCTTCCGAGCTGATGATGCCGACCTTCAGCGGCTGGCTGCCGCCACGCTTCGCCTTCAGCCACTTGAAGGCCGCGGCGGCTTCATGCGCGTAGGTCGGCCGCGGGTTGATGATCCAGGAATCGGGCTTCCACGCATAGCCGTAGCCGGCAGTCGACATGAACAGCGGAATGCCGTCGTCGGGCAGGCGCTGGCCGAGCGCGGCGACGTCGGGGCCGCCCAGGCCCAGCACCGCGATCGGCTTCATCTCCGACTTGATCCCCGGCCACAGGCTGGCGGTCTGCGCCGCGTCGTAGCGGGTGTCGAAGTTTTTGTGGTTCAGCTTGACGCCGAGCTTGGCGCCGACTTCGGCGTTCCACCAGTCGAGCACCACTTCCCGCGAGCGCCCGAGCATCGGCATGATGTCGGCGTACGGACCGGAGTAGTCCGAGAGCATCGCCACGCCGTAGGACGTCTGGGCGAGCGCGGCGCCGGGTGCCGCCAGTGCGCATGCGAGGGCGGCGGCGCACGCCAGCGCGGCAAAGCCGGTTGCGCGTGGTTTGGACATGATGCGACCTTCGGCTGTGCGTGGATGTGTGTGGTCACCGAGTTTGCGTAAGTTGGACATGGTGTGGCCTCCGTCTGTGAATGAATATGGGTTGTCTCTGGGTGTGCGTGGATTGAACATGGTGCGATCTCCCTCAGTTAATGGATGTGGGTTATCAGTACGGGAAGGGCCATAGCCGGTAACCGGCCTTGACGATGTTCCACCGATGCATCAGGCCCTTGGGTTCGATGATCAGGAACAGGGCGATGGCGCCGCCCAGGAACACGTTCATGCTGGCGAACACGATGTCGCCTCCGAGGAAGGGTACACTGGCGGCCAACTCCGGTCCGAGCGAGGTGATCAGTTCTTGGATCGCGCGGATCACGAACACGCCGATCAGCGCGCCCACCACCGATCCCATGCCGCCCACGATGATCATCGCTATGAAGAACACCGAATTGAACAGCGTGAACTGGTCGACCGCGACGAAGCGCAGCATGTAGGCCCACAGCGCGCCGCCGACCCCGGCGTAGAACGCGCCGACCAGGAATGCCGTGGCCTTGGTGGCGACCACGTTGATGCCCATGATGCCGGCAGCCACGTCGTCGTCGCGCACCGCGATGAAGGCGCGACCGAAGCGGCTGCGCACGATGCCGAACGCGCCGTAGACCATGATCACGGTGCAGACCAGGCACAGGTAGTACAGGCTCGTGTCCGACGCGATCCGGTAGCCGAACAGGGTCGCCGGCGGCACCGTGGCCCCGTTGGAGCCACCGAGCCAGCTCCCGGGCAGGTTCAGCACCGCGAAGTGGAACACGAACTGCGCGGCGATGGTCGTAAGCGCCAGGTAGAAGCCCTTGATGCGCGCGGCCGACAGGCCGAACACAAAGCCGAAACCCGCGGCGGCCACGCCCGACAGCGGGATCGTCAGCAGAAACGACAGTCCGGTCCTTTCGGCGAGTACGGCGGCGGTGTAGGCGCCCACGCCCATGAACGCCGCCTGACCGAGGTTGACCTGTCCGGCGTAGCCGGTGCAGATCTGCAAGCCGACCACGACGATGGCGCTGATCAGCATGATGTTGGCGACCGCGATGAGACGCGGGCCGACCAGCAGCGGCAGCGCCGCCAGCGCGGCCAGGAACACGGCCAGCGCGAACCACTGCTTGCGGGTGCGCAGCAGCGCACGGTCCTGGGAGTAGCGAACGGCGAATACGCCAGCGGGATCCATCGCGTCAAACCCTCTCGATCGTGCGCCAGCCGAACAGGCCGGTCGGGCGCGCCAGCAGGATCAGCAGCATGATTGCGAAAGGCAGCACCGAACCGACCGCGCCACCCACCAGCGGGTCCAGATACGCCGTGGCAAGACCCTGGATCACGCCGACGATAACTCCGGCCAGCAGCAGCCCGCCGATCGACTCGAGCCCCGCCAGCAGCGCGACCGGCAGTGCCGCGAACCCGATTTCAGAAGCGAGGAAGTTCAGCGATTTGCCGGACAGGAAGACCACCGCGCCCAGCGTCGAGAGCACGCAACCTAGCACCCAGGCGAAGGCGATCGAGCGCTTGACCGAGATTCCCATCGACAGCGCAACCTGGTGATCTTCGGCGACGGCGGTCATCGTCAGGCCGGTGCGCGTGCGGTTGAAGAACCAGGACAAGCCGATGGCCGCGAGCACGGTCAGCACGCCGCCCCACAGCAGGTTGGTCGGAATCATCAACTCGCCGATCACCAGCGGCTGCAGGGGAAACACGATCGGAAACGGCCGAACCTGCGGGCCGAACGCCACCAGCACGACGCCGCGCAGCAGCACCAGCAGGCCGATCGTGACCATCACCATCGCAAACACCGACTCGCCGACCAGGCGCGCGAAGAAGATACGCTCGATCAGCAAGCCGACCACGCCGGCCAGCACGAAGGCCAGCGGGATGCCGACGATCATCGGCAGCCCCATGCTGACAACCATCCACCACTGCAAGAAACCGCCGAGCACAACCAGCTCGCCCTGGGCGAAGTTGAATACCTTGCTGGCGCGGTAGATGACGACGAACCCCATTGCGATCAGCGCGTACAGCAAGCCCAGCAGCGCGCCGTTGATCGCGTAGTTGACGAAGTCGATGATCATCGCGCCCCTTCCGTTGCGGCCGTGCGGTGCTGCGGCGGCGCCTTCCCGGCGGCGGTGGCGGTCACTTCGGTGACTGCCACGTTTGCGTTGAGCACCCCCTTGCGCCCGTCCTGGTAGGTGACCGCCACGGTGATCGTGACCACGTCCTCGCCCGCGTACAGGCCGTCGATCAGCCGGGCGTAGCGTTCCTCGAGAAAATCCCGGCGCAGCTTGCGCGATCGGGTGAGTTCGCCCTCGTCGGGATCCAGTTCCTTGGGGAAATTCGCGAAGCGCAGCACCCGCGCTTGCTCGGGGAGGAAGGCGTTGATGCGGGCGATCTCGCCCCGGATCAGCTCGCGCACCTCGGGTCGCTGCGACAGGTCGGTGAAAGTCGAGAAACCGATGTTGCGCTCCTCGGCCCAGCGGCCCACTACCTCCATGTCGATGTTGATCAGGGCGGCAACGTAATCGCGCCGCTCGTCGCCCAGCGTCATCAGGTCCTTGATGAACGGGCTGAAGCGCAGCCGGGTCTCGATGAACTGCGGCGGGAAACCGTGACCCGAACGCAGGCGGCGCATGTCCTTGACCCGTTCGAGGAAGACCAGCTCGCCTCCCCCGGTCTGCGACACCGCGTCGCCGGTGCGGTACCACTCGCCCTCGAGCGCCTCTGCGGTCTTGTCCGGCTTGCCGTGATAGCCCATGAAGCCGGAGCCGCCCTTGACCAGCAGTTCGCCGTCGTCCGACACCCGCCACTGCAGCGGCGCGCCATGCCGCGGGTCGCACTTCATCCAGTGACCCACGGTCTCCAGGTCGTACTTCTCGCCCTGATGCAGCGTCAGCAGCCCGATCTCGGTGGTGCCGTAGGCGTTGCGCAGGTGCACGCCCATCGCGTGGAACAGCTTGAACACCTCGGGCGCCATCGCCGAACCGCCGCACAGCGTGATCTGGGCACGGACCAGGCCCAGCTTGTCTCGGAGCGGCTCGAGTACCAGCGCCTCGGCCAGCGGATACATCAGCCGCGCCGCGAGCGCCGGCTGCCGACCCTCGAGCCGGCCGACATTGACCTCTCGCCCGACCGCGACGCCCCAATCGTAGATCGCTCGCCGCACCGGCCCTACATCCAGCATGCGCGCCTGCACCACCGACGCGAGGCTCTCCCACTGCCTGGGGCTGAACAGCATCGCCTCGACCGCCAGCTCGCGCAGGTTGGCCAGCACCTGCTCCGGCCGCTCGGGAAAGTTGACGACCATCGGCACCAGCAGGCCGAGCGTAATGCCGAAAAACTGCTCCGTCGCCCAGGCCGGCGCGATGTAGGTTAGGTACTCGCAGCCCGGCTTGAAGGCGAGCGCGCCGGTGATGCGTGCGGCGTTGTCGAACAGGTAGCGCTGCGTGAGGGTCACGCCCTTGGGCCGCCCGGTCGTGCCCGAGGTGTAGGAGAGCACGGCGACATCGTCGGCTCGGCCCGCGGCCACCTCGCATTCGTAGCGACCGGGCTCGCCTGCGTGCACCTCGCGTCCGCTGTGTTGCACGTCCTCGAACGAGTGCAGCAGCGGGTCGCGGTAGTTCCACAGGCCCGCGTCGTCCCAGTAGACAATCGCCTTCACCGCGCTCACCTCGCGCGCGACCGCCAGCGCCTTGTCGACCTGTTCCTGGTCCTGCGCGACGATGATCGTCGTGCCCGAGTCCTGCGCCAGGTAGGCGATCTCGTCGGTGTTCTGGTCCGGATAGAGAGAAACCACCGCGGCGCCCAGCGCGTGCGCGGCGTACTCGGTCCAGAAGTGCTCGGGCTCGTTCTCTCCGATCGCCATCACGGCGCCGCCGCGCCTCAGTCCGAGCGCCTGCAAGCCCAACGCGAGCGAGCGCACGTTGTCCTGCACTTGCGCCCAGGTGAACTCGTGCCAGATGCCGAGCCGCTTATGCCGTTCGCATACGGCTCCGGGGCTGAGTCTTGCGCGCTCGGCCAGCGCCTGCGCCAGGGTCTGCGCCTGCTCGAGCGTCATTGCGCCTCGCCCAGGTAGGCGCGGATCACGTCCGGGTTGCGCTGCATCTCGGCCGGCGTGCCCTCGGCGATCACGCGTCCGAAGTCCAGCACGACGATGCGGTCGGCCAAGTCCATGACCACGCCCATGTCGTGCTCGACCAGCACGACCGGCGTCTTGCGCGCCTCGCGCACGTCGAGGATGAAGCGCGCGAGGTCTTCCTTCTCCTCGGAGTTCATGCCGGCCATCGGCTCGTCCATCAACAGAATGCGCGGCTCCTGCGCCAGCGCCCTTCCGAGGTCGACGCGCTTGCGCAAGCCGTAGCCCAGCGTTCCGACACGCTCGTTGCGGATCGACTCGATCTCGAGGAATTCGATGATCTCCTCGACCGCGCGCCGGTGCTCGTCCTCCTCGCGCGCCACCCACGGGAAGTAGCAGAACGCCTGCAGGATGTTCGTGCGCATATGGACGTCGCGACCGACGAGGATGTTCTCGACCACCGTCTGCCCGGCGAACAGGTGCGTGCCCTGGAAGGTGCGGGCGACGCCACTGCGGGCGACTTGGTCGACGCGCAGCGACCGGATGGTCTCGCCTTCGAGTTCGACCTGGCCGGAGTGAGGCCGGTAGAAGCCCGACAGCACGTTCAGCAGCGAAGTCTTGCCGGCGCCGTTGGGACCGATGATCGCCAGCAGCTCGTCCGGCCGAACCTCGACCGTTACGCGGTCCAGCGCGATGACGCCGCCGAAGCGTAGCGTCACGTCGCGCGCCGCGAGGGGCGTCATGAGAATGCCGACACCCCGAGTGTGTTGCGGCCGATGATCAGCTTCTGGATTTCGGTGGTGCCGTCCGGGATCGGCAGGATGCGCGCGTTGCGGAAGTGGCGCTCCACCTTGAAATCCTTGGTGATACCCACGCCGCCGTGGATCTGGATCGCCTTCGAGGTGACGCGCACCGCCATCTCGGTCGCGTACCACTTCGCCATCGAGGTCTGGGTGTCGCAGCGAACGCCCAAGTCGAGCAGGCGCAGCGCGCGCTGGCACAGCAGCCGCGCGGCATCCAGCTCGGTGGCCATCTCGGCGATATAGGTTTGCATCAGCTGGTGGCCGGCGATGACCTTGCCGTGCTGGCGACGCTGCTTTGCATATTCGATCGCCTCCTCCAGCGCCGCCTGCGCGATGCCGACCGCGGTCAACCCGACGAAGACGCGCGCGCTCTCGAACAGCTTCAGCGTCTGGTAGAGGCCCCCTCCCGATCGCCCCAGCACGTGGCTAACGGGCGCCAACGCGTCGTCGAGGAAAATCTCGCAGGTGGATGCGCTGACGAACCCCATCTTTTCGAGTTCGCGGTGCTGGTAGTTGTCGCCGTCGCGGTCGACCAGCAGCATGTCCAGTTTGCCGTCGATGCGGCAGACCACTATGGCGAAGTCCGACTGTGCGCCGTTGGAGATCCACAGCTTCTGGCCGTGCAGCCGGTAGCGGGTACCCTCGAGCGTCGCTCGGGTCTGCACCTCAGCGACACTCGAGCCCGCGTTCGGCTCGGAGATGCAGGAGCAGCCGATGCGCTGCGCGCGCAGCAACGGCTCCAGGTGGCTCTTCTTGATCTCCGGCGTGCCCAGTTCGACCAGCGTCAACGCGACGTGGCTCTGGATCAGGATCGCGATCGCCATGTCCGGCCACGCACGCGCGAGTTCCTCGTACAGCAGCCCGTAGGTGAAGCGATCGATGCCCGGCCCGCCGTCGGCCGCGGGAATCAGGCCGCTGACCAGTCCGTAGTCGTCGAGCCGGCGGAACAGATCGAGCATCGCGGCGCGCTCGGGCGGGCAGCCGAGTTTCTCGTACTTGTCGGCCAGCGGCCTCAGCTCGGCTTCGGCGAACCGGCGAAAGCCGGCGATCGCCAGTCGTTGCTCCTCGCTATAGAGCATCTGCATGACCGGCAGCGTGTCGTTCATGGTCTCATCTCCAGTTCAGCGTCCGAGCACGGTGACGCAGGCAACCGCTTCCTCGACCCCGTGCAGGCCGCCGCCGTTCTCCGCCAGCGCGATGCATGCGCCCGCCACCTGGCGCCGGCCGGCCTCGCCGCGCAACTGGGTCACCAACTCGGCGATCTGTGCCAGGCCCGTCGCGCCGATCGGGTGGCCTTTCGATTCCAGCCCCCCCGATGGGTTCACCGGGATGCGCCCGCCGATGCGCGTGTCGCCGCGCTCGCTGACCGGCCCGCCGTCGCCGAACGCGCAGAACCCCAGATTCTCGATCTGGATGATCTCGCCGACCGCGGTCGCGTCGTGCACCTCGGCCACCGACACGTCCGCCGGGCCGAGGCCCGCGAGCTCGTAGGCGCGCTTCGCCGCCAGGTGCGTGCAGTGCTGGGCGACCTCCTCGGGCAGGCGGTCCGAACCGGTCTGCATCACCGAGGCGAGCACGCGAACCGCGCGGCTGCGGTCGGCGCCGAGCCGCTTCAGCGCCGCTTCGGTGCACAGCACCGCGGCGGCCGCGCCGTCGCTGATCGGCGCGCACATCGGTAGCGTGAGCGGGTAGGTAATCGGCGGCGCGCCGAGCACTTCGTCAAGCGTGAACGCCTTGCGGTACTGCGACAAGGGATTCTCGACCGAATGCTCGTGGTTCTTCGCGGCCACCGCCGCAAACTGGCGCTGCGTGGTGCCGAAGCGGCGCATGTGGTAGCGGGCGAACGCCGCGTACACGTCCATGAACACGCTATAGGGCCGCGGCGACGTGGTTCCGGGCGGCACTTCGACACCTTCGCCGAGCTTGACTAGCCGCGCGCGAATCGCGTCGGCGCTGGTGATGTCCCAGCCGCTGTCGAACGCGCTGAACATGCGCTCGCGGTCGTCGGAGAACATCTTCTCTGCGCCGACGGCGAGCGCCACGTCGCCCGCGCCCGCGCGCAGGAAGTTCAGCGCGAGGTTGAACGCGGAACTCGCACTCGCGCAGGCGTTCTCGACGTTGACCACCGGGATGCGCTGGATGCCCATTTCGCGCAGCGCGATCTGCCCGCGGATAATGTGCTGGCCCTCCATGTGGCCCTGCACCGCGTTGGCGAAGAACGCGCCCTCGAGATCGCCGGTCTGGCAGCCCGCGTCCTTCAGCGCAGCCTCCACCGACAGCCGCGTCAGGTCCTTGACGCTGAGGTTGGCGAGCTTGCCGAACGGCGTCATGCCGACGCCGATCACGTAGACGTTGCCCATCGCTAGTACCCCTTGAAAATCGGTTTGCGCTTCTCGCGGAACGCGGCGAGGCCTTCGTGCATGTCGTAGGAGCGCGAGTGTTCGCGCAGGTTGAGCATTTCGTCGGTGAGCGCCGCCTGCTGGCTCTGGTCCGTCGAACGGTTGGCCACCGCCTTCATCCGGCGCAGCACCGCGGGACTCTTTTGCGCGAGCTTCTCGACGAATTCCTCCACCGCCGACGCGAGCTCGGCGTCGGGCGTCACCCGGTTCACCAGTCCCATTTCCATCATCTCGCGCGCCGACAGGTGGTCGCCGCTGAACAGCAGGTACTTCGCGCGGTTCAGGCCGATGCGCCGCGGCAGGAGCGCTGCGCCGCCGGCGCCGGGAAACACGCCGAAGTTGGAGTGGGCGTCGCCCAGCCTCGCGCCTTCGGCCGCGAACACCAAGTCGCACGCCATCACCAGTTCCATGCCGCCGGCAAGCGCAAGGCCGTTGACCGCCGCGATCACCGGCTTCGGAAACGCGCGCAGCTCGTCGAAGATCGTCCGCACCACCTCCAGGAAATCCGGGTCGCCGGGCTTGGCGCGCGCCTGCATCTCGGCCACCTCCTTCAGATCGGCGCCCGCGCAGAATGCGCGGCCGATTCCCGTGATCACGAGCGCGCGCACCGCGTCGTCGGATCGTGCCTGCGCGAGCGTATCACCCAGCTCGCGCATCAGGCCGAACGAAAGGGCATTCAGCGCATCCGGCCGGTTCAGCGTGATCCATGCGCCCGCGCCGCGGCGCTCGTAGTTGACTGCCATGCCGTCCCCCTCGCTGTCGCCCGATGTTTCGCAGCCAGTCTATACTCCGATTTAGGCGAGGGCAATAGCGGGCCACGGGGGAACGTCGGGCCTGCACGGCGAGACCACCGTGGTAGCATTCCAAGAGGATTATTGCCGACAGAGGGGGTGAGCCATGACTACCGTCTCCGACCGCGCCGTCGAAACCCCGATCCTGCTGCGTTCGCGCCAGGGCTCCGTGCTGACCCTGAGGCTGATCAAGCGGGTTGTTCGCGGCGCGCGCGAAATCTGCGCACGCCCGATTCGTCCAGCGCGCTGGCGACATCGCCGCGGCGCGCGAGGTAATGCAGGTGGGCGAGGCTCTCACCGAGCGCGAGCACGTGCGCAATTCCCTTCAACGGCCCCGGAAACAGCGCCTTGCTGACCTGGTAGGTGCTGCACGGCTGTTCGGTGCAGGTGGCGAGCGTTCTGTTCAATACGCGCGCATGGTGCGACTGCAACTGCGCGACGCGCGCGTGGAGGCCGCGAAACGGCAGGCCGTGGGCCGGCAGCACCAGCGTAGCGTCCGGAATCGCCAGCAGGCGCTCGAGCGAAGCGAGCCACTCCGACAGCGGCTCGGCCGCCGGGTCGATCGCGGTGACCGAGATGTTGGTCGAGATTTGCGGCAGCAACTGGTCGCCCGAGATCAGCACCGATCGCGCCGCGCTGTAGAGCATCGCGTGCTCCGGCGAGTGGCCGTGGCCGATGAGTACGCGCCAGTCGTCGTCGGTGTGCGGCAAAGCGTCGTGCTCGCGCAGCCTGCGAAAACTGAGCGGCAGCGGCTGGATCAAGGCGAAAGTGGCGAAGATCTCGTTGGCCTCAAGCGCCATGTCGGCGGGGAAGCCGCACTCGTGATAGTACGCCGCGTGCTCGGCAGGTAGCTCGGTCAATACTCCGGGCCAAGCCAGCCGCCAGAAGTACTCCATCGGCGTCATCAACAGGGGCGCGCCCGATCGGGCGCAGAGCATCCGCGCCAAGCCGGAGTGGTCGGCGTGAAAATGGGTGCAGACGACACCGGCGATGCGCGCGCCCGCAAGCGGTCCGGCAAACAGCGACTTCCAGACCGCCATGGCCTCGGGCGTGGCCGGGCCGGTGTCGACGACGAGCCAGCCGTCGCCCGCCGCGAGCAGGTACAGGTTGATGTGGTTAAGCACCATCGGCATCGGCATGCGCAGCCACAGGATGCCGGGCGCAATTTCGGTCAGCGAGCCGGCTACGGGGGCGCGATACGGATAGACCAGCGCCGCCCGTTTCCCGGCCGCGGCCGCCGCGACGACCTGGTGGTGCCGCGCCGGAGTTGCTTCGGTGGCCAGCGCAGACCGCGCAAATACGTCCACTGGTTCGATCTCAGGCAGCGGCATAGATGCCAATATGGGCCGCCGACTCCTCGATGCCCCAAATTCCGCCGCCGTTCTCCTGTATCGCGATGCGCGCCCCTTCGACCTGGCGCGCGCCGCACTCGCCGCGCAACTGGCCGACCAGTTCGAAGATCTGCCCTAGGCCGGTCGCCCCGATCGGGTGGCCCTTGGACTCCAGACCGCCCGACGTATTCACCGGAATGCGGCCGCCGAGGCTGGTCGCGCCCGACTCGGCAAACCCGCCGCCTTCGCCGAAGCCGCAAAAGCCGAGCATCTCGGTCTGCATCAGCTCGCCCATCGAGGTCGCATCGTGCACCTCGGCGACGTGAATATCCTGCGGGCCGAGACCGGCCTGTTCGTAGGCGCTTTTGGCGGCCAGCCGAGTTAGGTGGTGTTCCAGGTCATCGGCGTCGCGCGCCGATGCCGAGCGCATCACGCTGGCGAGCACGCGCACCGCGCGCTTGCGATCGAATCCGTAACGCGATAGCGCCTCCCCGGTGCAGACGATCGCCGCGGCCGAACCGTCGGAGATCGGCGAACACATCGGCAGCGTCAGCGGGTAAGTGATCGGCGCGGCCGCCAGCACTTCATCGGTGCTCATTGCCGCGCGAAACTGCGAGCGCGGATTGTGCACCGAGTGCGCGTGATTCTTTGAGGCAATGAGCGCCAACTGCCGTTGCGTGATGCCGAAACGTTTCATATAGCGGCGTGCAAAGCCTGCGTAGATGTCCATGAACGGGCTGTAAGGCTTGGGCGAGGTCGACCCCGCGGGCGGCTCGATGCCCTTGCCCATGGCAATGAAGCCGTTGCGCGTTTGCTCGACGAGGTCCAGGTCCCAGGCGGAGTCGAACACGCCGAACATTTTCGCGCGGTCGGTCGAGTACATTTTCTCGCTGCCGACCGCCAGCGCGACGTCGGCGCTGCCTGAGCGCACGTAGGCGAGCGCCATGTGGAACGCGGTGCTCGCGGTGGCGCACGCGTTCTCGACATTGGTCACCGGAATGCCCTGCAGGCCCAGCGGCAACAGCGCGACCTGGCCGCGGATCATGTGCTGGCCTTGCATGTACCCCTGCCCGCAGTTGCCGTAGAACGCCGCGCCGAGCCGCTTCCGCTCGCACGCGGCGTCGCGCAGCGCGTCTTCGACCGCCTGCGCGGTCAACTGTTTCTCGGTCCGGTCGAGGTGACGCCCGAAAGGCGTCATCCCGACCCCGACAATATAGACATCCTGCATAACGTACCTCCCAAGACCGTGTGAACCGCCGCCGTTGTCTACCACTTCGTCACGTCGGAGGGAATCGTCAGCCAGTTCGGCGTTGCCAACTGATACTTGCCGTTCTTGACCCACTCGACCCTGACCTTGCCGTTTTGCAGCGGAAACGGCGCCTCCTTGCTGTATTTCATCGCCGGCAGGATGCCCATCAGTTCATCTTCGGTAAACGCGCTGCTCGTCAGTGCTTCGTAGACGGCCGTGCCGGTGAGCTTGTCGGCGCCGACCTTCCTCGCCGCGTGCTCGACCGCGCGAACCGCCAGCAGCCCTTGGCTGATGCCCAGCAGGTTCAGCGGATTCCACTCGGCCGGCAAACCGTAGCCCTTGGCGAGCACCTGATAGAACTGCCAGGCCTTCGACTCTTTCTCCGTGGACGAGGCGATTCCGGTGACCACCATGTGGCCTTCCCAGGGCGCGTAGCTCTTCATCGCCTGGGCCAGCGGCCAGATCGTGTGCCACGGCGCGGCAATCGTCGGGATGTTGACGCCGTGCAACTGCATCGCGCGCAGCGCGGCGGCGGCCATCGTCGTGTTTGCGGTGCCGGTGATGACGTCGGCCTTCGCGTCGATGATTTTCTTCATCTGGCTGGACAGGTCCACCGGCTGCATGTCGATCCACTCGGTTACCACCACCGTCGCGATGCCCTTGGGCTCGAGCACGGTCTTGATGTACTTGTCCATGCCCTTGACGATGTCGACGAAGGCCGGCGACGACTGGGTCGACAGGAACGCGACCTTCAGCGGCCGTTTCTGCGGGTTCTGCCCGGCATACCAGGCGAGCGCCGTCACCCACTCGTGCACGTAGGTGGCGCGCGCGTTGAACACCCACTGGTTGGGCAGCCAGCCGAAGCCGTAGCCGGGCGGCGCGTAGATCAACGGCACCTTGTCGTTGGGCAGCCGCTGCTGCAGCGCGGAGAGGTCGGCTCCGCCGAGCCCGAGCCCGATGATCGGCTTCATCTCGGCAAGGATGCCGGGCCACATGCTGGCCACGACGGTGCCGTCGTAGCGCGTGTCGTAATTCTTCACGGTAAGCTTGATGCCGAGCTTCTTGCCGTCGTTGTCGTTCCACCACTTGATCACCGCATCGCGCGCCACCAGGTGCTTGCTCACGTCCGCGAACGGCCCGGAAAAGTCAGCCAGCGCCGGCACCTTGTACTCGACCTCGCCCGTCGCCGCGCCCGCGGCCGTTGCCATCGCCAGCGCCAAGACCACCCTTGAAAGTCCACGCCAAATCGTTGCCATCGCTGTCTCCTCGAAAAAAATCGTTGCCATCGCCGTCTCCTCGAAAAATGTTGCTATCCCAACCACCGCTTGCGCCGCTTGTAGTGCTTGACGTCCTTGAAGCTCTTGCCGTGCCCCGAAATGCTCATGCCCATGTAGAACTCCTTGATGTCCTCGTTCTCGCGCAGCTCGGGCCCGGTCCCGTACAATACTATACGTCCGTTTTCCATCACGTAGCCGTGATCGGCGACCGCCAGCGCCACGTTGGCGTTCTGCTCTACCACCAGGAACGCGATCCCTTCCTGCCGCCGCAGGCGCTCGACCAGTTCGAAAATCTCGGTGACGGTCATCGGCGCCAGCCCCAGCGACGGCTCGTCGAGCAGGATCAGCCGCGGCCCGGCCATCAGCGCGCGCCCGATCACCAGCATCTGCTGCTCGCCGCCGGACAGGTAGCCCGAGACGCGTGCGCGCAGGTTCACCAGCTTGGGAAAGTAGCCGTAGACCTTGTCGAGCATTTGCCGGCGCTCGACGCGGCCCTTCTGCACCTTGCCGCCGACCAGCAGGTTCTGTTCGACCGTCATGTGCGGCAGTATCCTGCGGCCCTCGATCACCTGCACCAGGCCGCGGCGCACCAGGTTCTGCGGCTCTTCGGCGTGGATCGGCACGCCCTGGAACCGGATGCTGCCGCCGGTGACCTTGCCGTCCTCGGATCGCAGCAGTCCGGAGATCGCTTTCAGTGTCGTGGTCTTGCCGGCGCCGTTTGCACCCAGCAGCGCGACGATCTGTCCGGCCTCGACGGACAGGCTCACGCCCTTCAACACGAGGATGACGTCGCTGTAGACGACCTCGACGTTATTCAGTTCAAGCAGCATTGCCCATTCTCGATTCTGTTGTCCCCATCGCTTGCCCGCTGCGCCGCGTCAGTGCGGGAACGGCCAGATGCGGTAGCTCTCCTTGACGATGTTCCAGCGATGCACCAGCCCGCGCGGCTCGAAGATCACGAACACGATGATCAGCCCGCCCAGCAGCATGTTCATCGCCGCGAACACGAACTGGCCGCCAAGCGCCGGCAGCACGTCGGCGACTTGCGGGCCCGCCACCGTGATCAGCTCCTGCAGCAGGCGGATCACCACGGCGCCGATGATGGCGCCCAGGATCGAGCCCATGCCGCCGACGATCAGCATGCCGAGGTACCAGACCGACAGCCACAGCGTGAACTGATCTGCCTGGACGTAGCGCACGTAGTACGCCCACAACGCGCCGGCGATCCCGGCGTAGAAGGCGCCGATGAAGAACGCCAGCGTCTTGTAGTAGAACACGTTGATGCCGATGACCTCGGCGGCGTTGTCGTTGTCGCGCACGGCGATGAAGGCGCGGCCGGTGCGGCTGCGCATCAGGCCCCAGGCGCCGTAGGTCATCAGCGCCGCGACCGCGAGCACCAGGTAGTAGATGCGGTTGTCGGTGTTGAAAGCGAACGAACCCAGCGCGGCCGGATCCAGGCGCAGACCCTCCGATTGCCCGAACCACTCCTTGGGCAGCTTGAGCATGGCGAAGGTGAAGATAAACTGCGCGGCGATGGTGGTGAGCGCCAGGTAGAAGCCCTTGATGCGCAGCGCGGCGAGTCCGAAGACTGCGCCGAACACTGCCGCGCTGATGCCACCGATCGGAATCGTCAGCAGGAACGACCAGTGCAGGTTCGCCGCGAGCGCGCCGGCCGCGTAGGCGCCGACGCCCATGAACGCCGACTGCCCCATGTTGATTTGCCCGGCGCAACCCGAGGTCAGTTGCAATCCCAGCACCGCGATCAGGGTGATGCCGATGACCGTGGCGATGCCGACCGCCTTGCCGATGCCGATGAACGGCAGCAGCAGCAGCACCGCGACGAACCCGGCGAACCACAGCCACTGCCAGCGCGTGCGGATCAATGCGCGGTCCTGCTGATACGTTTCGGCGTGCACGCCACCCGGCAAGGTCATGCTGCTAGATCCTTTCGATGGTCTTCCAGCCGAACAGCCCGGTGGGGCGGATCAGCAGGATGACGACCATGATCACGAACGGGAACACCGCGGCGACGCCACCGTGGAAGATCGGGTCGAGGAAATAGGCGGCCAGCCCCACCGCGATGCCGACAATGAGGCCGCCCAGGACGACCCCGCCGATCGATTCGAGTCCCGCGAGCAGCGCCACCGGCAGCGCGGCGAAGCCGATGTCCGAGGCGAGGAACGTCATGCCCTTGCCGTTGAGGAAGATGATCGCAGCCAGCGTCGACAGCAGGCCGCTGATGCCCCATGCTACTGCGATCGAGCGTTTGACTGAGATGCCGAGGGACAACGCTATCTGGTGGTCTTCCGCGACGGCGGTCATCTCCAACCCGAGCTGGGTGCGGTTGAAGAACCAGGAGGCCGCCGCCGCGACCACCAGCGTTACCGCCGCGCCGATCACCAGCGCCCGGTCGAACACCAGCGGCCCGACCTTGACCGCCGCCATCGGCAGAACGGCGGGGAAGAACCGTACCTCCGGTCCCCAGGCGACCAGCACAACCCCGCGGATAAAGATCAGCAAGCCGATCGTGACCATCACGAACGCGAACAACTCCTCGCCGACCAGGGGCCGCAAGATTAGCCGCTCGATCAACACGCCGAGCAGCAAGCTCGAGAGTAGGGCGAGAGGGACCGAGACCCAAACCGGCAGGTCGAACGCCGACATGAAGGTCCAGACCAGGAAGGCGCCGACGATGACTATTTCGCCCTGGGCGAAATTGAACACCCGCGCCGAGCGATAAATGATCACGAAGCTCATCGCGATCAGCGCGTAGAGCAGGCCCGTCAACGCGCCGTTGGCCACGTACGACAGCAGGCTAAGCATGACCGGCCTGCGCCAGGCGTGAACCCGCTCCAAGCGCGCCGGCCGCGGCGCGACCGGCGTCCGACTGATCGAGCTCGTTGACATACACCGTCGCGTTCAGCGTGCCGGTGCGTCCGTCCTGGTACTTGATCGGCACGGTGGCGCTGAATTCTTGCGCGCCCGAGTAGATCGCATCGATGAAAGCCGCATACTTCTGCTCGAGGTGCTTGCGCCGCAGCTTGCGCGAGCGGGTCAGCTCGTCCTCATCCGGGTCGAGTTCCTTGGGCAGGTTGATGAAGCGGCGCACGCGCGAACTCTGCGGCAGCAGATCGTTGACGGCGCGCAGTTCCTGCCGGATCAGCTCGCGTATCGCCGGGCTCTGCGAGAGGTCGGTGAACGAAGTGTAGCCGATGCCGCGTTGCTCGGCCCAGCGCCCGAGCGTGCTCGAGTCGATATTGATGAACGCCGCGACAAACGGCTTGTCCGTATCGCCCAGGGTCATCGCGTCCTTGATGAATGGGCTGAAGCGCAGGCGGTTCTCGATGAACTGCGGCGGATACCGATGACCATCGGCGAGCTGGCGCATGTCCTCGACTCGCTCGAGGTAGACCAGCTCGCCGCGTTCGGTAAGGTTTACCGCGTCTTCGGTTCGGTACCAGCCGTCCATGAGCTTCTTCGCGGTGGCTTCGGGGTTCTTGTAGTAGCCGGCAAAGCCAACCCCGCCGCGCACCTGCAGTTCGCCTTCATCGCTGACCCGGTACTCGATCGGCGTGCCCAGCCTGGGGTGCACCGGCAGCCAGGACCCGACCGTCTCCAGGTCGTAGGCGCTGCCCTGGTGCAGCGTCAGCAGACCGACTTCGGTGGTGCCGAAGATATTTCTCAGCGGCACGCCCATCGCCTGGAAGAAGCGGAACACCTCTGGCGCCATGCCCGATCCGCCCGACAGCGCGATGTCGGCCGACTGCAGCCCGAGGCTGTCGCGCAGGTGGCGCAACACTGCCAAATCTGCCAGCGCATACAGAAACCGCCACCCGGGGCCCACCTGCCCACCGCCCAACACGGATAGATTGACGCGACGGCCGACACCCATGGCGGCGTCGTAGCAAGTGCGCCGGATGTGCCCGGCATCCATCATCTTGGCCTCGACCAGGGCCGCAAGGCTCTCCCACTGCCGCGGACTCAGCACCAGCACTTCAGTGCCGATCTCGCGGATATTGTCCTGTACGGTTTCGGGCTCCTCGGGAAAATTGACGACGAACGGCGCCACCAGGCCGAGCGTCAGGCCGAAAAACTGCTCCGTAGCCCACGCCGGCGAGATGTAGGAAAGATACCGCGTGAACGGCTTGAAGCGCACTGCGCCGAGCATTCGCGCGGGCGCCTCGAGCAGGTAACGGTGGGTCAGGATGCACGCCTTGGGCAGGCCGGTGGTTCCCGAGGTGTAACTGAGCACGGCGATGTCGTCGCCGCTTCCCGCGGCGAGCGCCTGGTCGAATTCGTCTGGGTAACGTTCGCTGCGCGAACGTCCCCTGGCTTGCACCTGCTCGAACGACAGCAGTTTTGGATGCTGGTATTTCCACATGCCGCGCTTGTCCCAGCAGACGATCGAATGCACCGCGCCGAGCTTGGGCTCGAGCTCGAGCGCCTTGTCGACCTGCTCCTGGTCCTCGCAAACAACGAGCACCGCCTCGGAGTGTTGCAGGATGTACTCCATCTGCGCGGCGGTCAGGTCCGGGTAAAGGCATGTCACCTTCGCGCCGATGCACTGCGCCGCGTATTGGCTCCAGAACAACTGAGGCTCGTTCTCCCCGACCAGCGCCACCGTCTCGCCGCGCCTGACGCCGAGTTCGGCCATACCGATCGCGAGCGCGCGCACCTGGCCGTATACCTCGCCCCAGGTGTAGCGCTGCCAGATGCCGTAATCCTTTTTTCGGTGCAGTACGCGCTCGCGGAAACGCGACTCTTGGTGCCTTAGCAACTTCGGAATGGTGTCGACGCCCGCATCGAGGATGGCTTCGAGATCGTCCCACGAACCCGGCAGCGGCCCGGGCAGGTTCATCGGCGCACCCTCATCGACGCACCTCGGCGCCCAGGTAGGCCTTGATCACCGCCGGATCGCCCTTGATCGCCTGCGGGCCGCCCCGCGCTATCACGTGACCCCAGTCGAGCACGGTGATCCGGTCCGCGATGTCCATCACGACGTGCATGTCGTGCTCGACGATGACGACCGGAATGTCGAGCGCTTCGCGGATGTCGATCACGAAGCGGACCATATCCTCCTTTTCCTCGAGGTTCATGCCCGCCATCGGCTCGTCCATCAGCAATACCCTCGGGTCCATCGCCAGCGCGCGCCCGAGGTCGACCCGCTTGCGCAGGCCGTAACTGAGCGAGCCGACGAGCTTGTGGCGGATGTTCTTGATCTCGAGGAAGTCGATGATCTCCTCGACGCGGCGACGCTCGCGCAGCTCTTCCGCGTGGGCCCAGCCGCGGTAGACGAAACCCTGCAGCGCGCCGGTCTTCATGTGCATATGCCTGCCGGTGAGCAGGTTGTCGACCACGCTAAGGCCGGCAAACAACTGCAGCCCCTGAAACGTGCGCCCGACCCCGAGCCGCGCGATGCGGTGCGGCGGCAGACCGGTTATGTCCTGCTCGCGAAAGAACAAGCGCCCCTGCTGCGGCAGGCTGAACCCGTTCATGCAATTGAGCGTGCAACTCTTGCCGGCGCCGTTGGGCCCGATAATCGCGTGGATCTCGCTGGCGCCGATTTCGAATGAGACGTCCGACAGCGCGGTGACCCCGCCGAAACGCAAGGTGATGCCATCGGCGCGCATGATCGGCGCGGTGGCCGGAGCCGGCACTGCGGCCAGTTCGGGCGCCGCGGCCAACTCAGGCATCGGCGAATTCCTGCTTGACCCGGGCGCGATCGAGCAAGCCTTGGGCGTTCTTCGGCAGCGCGGCGCTGAACACCAGGTGTTTGGGCCGCTTGAAGCGCGCAATGCGATTGCCGACGAACTCGATCAGCTCCGCGGCCGCAACCGCCTGCCCCGCGCGGCAGACGCACACCGCCTTGATCGCCTCGCCCCACTGGGCGTCGGGCACGCCGAACACCACCGCCTCGGCAACGGCCGGGTGCTCGAGCAGCGCTTTCTCGACCTCGGCGGGGTAGACGTTTTCGCCACCCGGTTTGATCAGCTCCTTCGCCGGCGTTCGCCCGCCGTACCACAGGTAACCTTCATCGTCGAAACGACCCATGTCGCCGGTGTGGTGCCAACCGTTGCGGAAGGTGAATTCGTTGTCGGCATCGCAGTTCCAGTAACCACTGAACACCACCGGTCCGCGCACCACGATCTCGCCGGACTGGCCGGCCGGCAGCAACTGGTCCAGGTCGTCGACGATACAGACGCGGTTGAGCATGGTCGGCTTGCCGGCCGAACCGGGCCGATCGCGGAACGGGGCGATGGTGACCATGCCCGACACCTCGGACTGCCCATACCCGGCCCAGAAGCGCGCCGACGGACACAGGGATTCGAAGCGGCTGATCGTGTCCGGGGTGTCGATTCCGGTGACGTGGCGCAGGCTAGTCAGGTCATCGCCGTCCTTGGCCGCCTTGTCGAGCAGGGTGCCCAGCATCGGCGGGAACTCGGCGAACACGCTGACCCTCTCGGCGCTGACCGCCTGCATCACCGCCTGCGGATCGAACCGGGGCAACACCACGGTGGCGCCCCCGGCCTGCTGCACCGCCAGCATCAGTCCGAGTCCGGACACGTGAAACAGCGGCAGCACGCCGAGGTGCACGTCCTGCTCAGACAGATTCCAGCACCCGGCGAGTTGCAGGTTCGCGGCCAGCAGTCCGGCGTGCGACAGCAGCGCGCCGCGCGGCCGGCCGCCCACGGCTGCCGTATGGATGATCACGAAGCCGCTGTCGCCGGTGACGTCGGTGGCCGGCGCGCCCGCGGCCGCGCCGACGCGCGCGAGATCTTCGAGGGCGCCGAAGGCGCCGCTTGCCGCGCCGAGCGAGAAACAGCGCTCGACAAACGGAAACCGGTCGCGCGCCGCTTCCATGATCGGCAGGTATTCGGCGCCCGCGACGATCGCTTTTGGCATAGTGTCGGTGATCACGTAGGCAATCTCTTCGGCGCTGAGACGCCAGTTCACCGGCACCAGGATCAGGCCGAGGCGCGCCGCGGCGCCGTACAGGTCCACGTATGCCAGACAATTTTGCGCCAGCACCGCGACGCGTTCGCCGGCGACTAGCCCGATGCCCGCCAGACCGGCGGCAAGGCGCTCGACCCGCAGCGCGTATTCGCGGTGGCTGATGCGCTCGCCGCCGGCAACGAACGCGAGCCGCTCGCCGTGCAACCGCGCATTGCGTTCGATGACGTCAAACAGGGTGAAATCACGCAGTCCCATCCGCTCCTCCGCTGAGTAATCCGAGCCATGCTATCACTGGGTAGAATGCCCGCGCAACGACGAATTCGCGCTGTCGCGGCCTTGGTCGAAGTCGAACCCGGCGATGAGCTGTTTGCCCAGGTGAGCGCGTACCGGCGCGATCGCAGCGCGTTGTCAGCCTATTCATGCCTTGTCGTGCGTGAGGATTCCATCGAACACGATCGCGGTGATTTGGCGCACGAAGTCTTGGAACGAACCGCGCTTGGGGTCGTACCACTCCACGGTCCAGTTCAACGCGCCGATCACGAAAAGTCGAATCACCGCCGTGCCGGCGTCTTGGCGTAATTCGCCGCGAGCCAGCGCCGATTCGAACAGCCGATCCCAATAGTCCGCGTAGGCCCGACGGACAACCCGGTGGCGCTTCTTTGCGCTGGTAGGGATCTGGCCGTAGATGCGAACGTTGGCCGAGGTGAAGTCCCCATGGTGGAGCATTCCCCAGAGGTGGCCTTCGATGCCCGCCGCGATCCGGTCGCGCCAAGTGGCATCCGCCGGCAGCGACTCCACGCGTTGACGCACGGCGTCAATGACGATCTGGATGCCTTTGTCGAGCACTTCTCCGAGTATCTCCTCCTTCGACGCGAAGTGGTAGTAGATACTGCCCGCCTTGATCCCGGCTGCATCGGCAACCTCACGCAGAGTGGTGGCCGCATAACCGTGGTGTCTGAACAGGCGCGCCGCCTCGAGCAGTACGCGTTCCCGGGTGGCGGACTCCGCGTCGCTGGTGGCGGCGCCGGGCGGGATCTTCGTTGTCATTTCGGTCGTTAGTTAGAACCAGGCGAGCGCTGCCGGCAGGGGCGGCGATGACAGGCGCATCCGGGTTGGCCGGTCCTAACAGATCTGCCGCCAGGGAGGTTCATTTCCGCTGTACCTATTGGCCGATGCTTGAGTCGCTTACCGGTGGCGATGAGCGATTTGCCTTTGACATCAAGATCCATATTGACGCAATGCGGTATAGAGCGCCGCACTTTCTTTGTGACAGTTTAGCTGTCAAACGGTAGTTAGGCAAGGCGCATTTGGCGACAGGCGCCATTGCCATCGGCTAGGATCGACCGATCAATCCATGACGGTTGACGGCCTGAGCGCAGGATGTGCGAGTGCGGCGGAATCGGACACGGCCGCAGCTCGATGAGCTCGCCCGCGTCCGTTACTAGGCGTATCGCTACGGGTTGGTCTTGGCGAACTCCGCCGATTCCTTTTTGACGACTTCCCAAACAACATCGTCGTAGGCGGAAAACCAGCCGGTCTGGGGCACCCACTTGGCGCCGTCCCACATGTCGATGCGCGTCTTGCCGCCACCGCCGTGATCCTTGGCCGTCACCGTCATCGGCGCCATGAAGCCGTTGGCGTCGAAGTTGCGCAAGCTCTCCAGGCCACGCCGCATGTTGTCAGGGGTCAGCGGCCAGCCATACTGCTTGATCGCCAGCCGCGCCCCTTCGAAGACGCTGGAATAGATGGCCAGACCGGTGTTGTAGTAGGTGTCGTTGAGATGCTTCCGGTCGCCGCTGCCCTTGCCCTTGTCATACAGGTCCTTCAGGATCTGCTGGAGCAGCGGATGGTCCTGACCGCCTGTCACGTTGGTGGCGCGCTTGAGGCCCTTGGCCGCGTCGGCGCCGATGTTGGCGATGTCCACTTCGTTGAACCAGTTGACCACGATGTACTTGTGCATCGGGATGCCGTTACGCTTCATCTCGCGCGAGGCGACGACGTTCATGTTGGACAGACTCCAACTGATGATCCAATCGGGGTTGAAGCGCCGGATCAGGGTCCACGCCGAGGCCTGGTCGTTGCCGGGCAGCGGGTACGGGAACAGTTGCAGCTCGAAGCCTTCGCGCGCCGCCAGCGTCTTCAGCACCTGGATCGGCTCCTGCCCGAACGGGTAGTCGATGTACAGGAAGGCGACCTTCACGCCCTTCAGCTTGTTGTTCGATTTGGTCTTGATGTACTGGATGTCGTTGGCCGCCTGGCCCCAGTAGGTCGGCCCGATCGGGAAAATCCACTTGAACACCTCGCCGTCGATCGCATCGCCGCGGCCGACCAAGGCTTGCAACATCACATTGCCGTCCTTCATCGCGCGCGGCAGCACCGCGCGCGACACCGGCGTGGATAGCAAATCGAAGGTGATCGCGCCGTCGCGCTTCATCTTTTCGTAGCACTCGATGCCGCGCTGCGGCTCGTTGCCGTGGTCTTGAACCAAGAGCTCGATCGGGTGGCCTTCGATGCCGCCTTTCTGGTTGAGGATCTGGGCATAGTCGCGCACCGCCTGGACGACCTGCGGCGTGGCGAAGGTGTAGACCTTGCTCAGGTCGTAACAAAGAGCGAACTTGACCGGCTGCGCCTGTGCTTGGGCCTGCGCGGACAGCACACCGGCCAGCGCCAATCCCAGACCGGCCACAACGGAAAGCAACTTGGATCTCATGTGCGTCTCCTCCTCCTTTAAGTCGTACGGATTGAGATACAGTCCGGAGGGGCACGCCGTACGCTCGTGCCCTGGGACCCGACCGAGGCGTAGCGCTACGGGTTGGACTTGGCGAACTCCGCCGATTCCTTCTTGGCGACTTCCCAAACGACATCGTCGTAGGCGGAGAACCAGCCGGTCTGGGGCACCCATTTGGCGCCATCCCACATGTCGATGCGCGTCTTGCCGCCACCGCCGTGATCCTTGGCCGTCACCGTTATCGGCGCGGTGAGGCCGTTGGCGTCGAAGTTGCGGATGCTCTCCAGGCCGCGCCGCATCTTGTCGGGCGTCAGCGGCGAGCCATATTGCTTGATCGCCAGCCGCGCCCCTTCGAAGACGCTGGAATAGATGGCCAGACCGGTGTTGTAGTAGATGTCGTTGAGATGCTTGCGGTCGCCGCTGCCCTTGCCCTTGTCATACAGCTCCTTCAGAATTTGCTGGATCAGCGGATGGTTCTGGCCGCCGATCACGTTGGAGCCGCGCTTGAGGCCCTTGGCCGCTTCGAAGCCGATGTTGGCGAGGTCCACTTCGTTGAGCCAGTTGACCGAAATGTACTTGTCCATCGGAATGCCGTTGCGTTTCATCTCGCGCGAGGCGACGACGTGCATCGACGAGAAGCCCCAGTTGATGATCCAATCGGGTTTGAAGCGGCGGATCAGAGACCACGCCGAGGCCTGGTCGTTGCCGGGCAGCGGGTACGGGAACAGTTGCAGCTCGAAGCCCTCGCGCGCCGCCAGCGTCTTCAGCACCGGGATCGGCTCCTGCCCGAACGGGTAGTCGATGTACAGGAAGGCGACCTTCACGCCTTTCAGGTTGTTTTTCGATTTGGTCTTGATGTAGTGGATGTCGTTGACCGCCTGGCCCCAGTAGGTCGGCCCGATCGGAAAGATCCACTTGAATACCTCGCCGTCGATCGCATCGCCGCGGCCGACCAAGGATTGCATCATCACATTGCCGTCCTTCATCGCGCGCGGCAGCACCGCGCGCGACACCGGCGTGGACAGCAAATCGAAGGTGATCGCGCCCTCGCGCTTGGTCTTTTCGTAGCACTCGATGCCGCGCTGCGGCTCGTTGCCGTGGTCCTGAACCAACATCTCGATCGGATGGCCTTCGATGCCGCCCTTCTGGTTGAGGATCTGCGCATAGTCGCGCGCGGCCTGGGCGATCTGCGGCGTGATGAAACTGTAGACCTTGCTCAGGTCGATGCAAAGAGCGAACTTGATCGGCTGCGCCTGCGCCTGGGCCTGTGCAGATAACACGCCGGCCAAAACCAATCCCAGACCGGCCGCAACGGAAAGCAACTTGGATCTCATGTGTGTCTCCTCTCTTAAGTCGTACGGGGTGAAATGCAGTCCGGAGGGGCACGCCGTACAGTCGTGCCCTGGGACCTGATGGAGGCGTGTCGCTACGGCGTGGATTTAGCGAACTCCGCTGAATCCTTCTTGACGGCTTCCCAGACGAGGTCGTCGTAGGCGGAAAACCAGCCGGTCTGGGGCACCCATTTGGCGCCGTCCCACATGTCGATGCGCGTCTTGCCGCCACCGCCGTGATCCTTGGCCGTCACCGTCATCGGCGCCATGAGGCCGTTGGCGTCGAAGTTGCGAATGCTCTCCATGCCGCGCCGCATCTTGTCGGGTGTCAGCGGCCAGCCATCCTGCTTGATCGCCAGTCGCGCTCCTTCGAAGACGCTGGAATAGATGGCCAAACCCATGTTGTAGTAGATGTCGTTGAGATGCTTGCGCTCGCCGCTGCCCTTGCCCTTGTCATACAGGTCCTTCAGAATCTGCCGGATCAGCGGATGGCCCTGGCCGCCCACCACGTTGGTGTTGCGCTTGAGGCCCTTGGCCGTGTCGGCGCCGATGTTGGCGAGATCCACTTCGTTGAACCAGTTGACCGCGATGTACTTGTCCATCGGGATGCCGTTGCGCTTCATTTCGCGCGAGGCAACGACGTGCATGTTGGACAGACTCCAACTGATGATCCAATCGGGTTTGAAGCGGCGCATCAGAGTCCACGCCGAGGCCTGGTCGTTGCCGGGCAGCGGGTACGGGAACAGTTGCAGGTCGAAGCCTTCGCGCGCCGCCAGCGTCTTCAGAATCGAGATCGGCTCCTGCCCGAACGGGTAGTCGATGTACAGGAAGGCGACCTTCACGCCCTTCAGCTTGTTGTTCGACTTGGTCTTGATGTACTGGATGTCGTTGACCGCCTGGCCCCAGTAGGTCGGCCCGATCGGGAAGATCCACTTGAACACCTCGCCGTCGACCGCATCGCCGCGGCCATGGAAGGCTTGTATCATCACATTGCCGTCTTTCATCGCGCGCGGCAGCACCGCCTTGGACACCGGCGTGGAAAAGAAGTCGAAGACGATCGCGCCGTCGCGCTTCATTTTTTCGTAGCATTCGATGCCGCGCTGCGGCTCGTTGCCATGGTCCTGAACCAAAATCTCGATCGGATGGCCTTCGATGCCGCCCTTCTGGTTGAGGATCTGCGCGTAGTCGCGCACCGCCTGGGAGACCTGCGGCGAGATGAACGTGTAGGCCTTGCTCAGGTCGTAACAAAGAGCGAACTTGACCGGCTGGGCCTGCGCCTGGGCCTGCGCGGACAGCACGCTGGCCAGAGCCAATCCCAGACTGGCCGCAACGTAAAGCAACTTGGATTTCATGTGTGTCTCCTCTTTTAAGTCGTACGGGTTGAAATGCAGTACGGAAGTGTACGCCGTAAGCTTATCCCCTGGGCCTAAGGCCGGAGTGCGAGGCGACTCGGACAGGGTCCATGGCTACGCGAAGCCTGTTTCAGGTCAGCCAGCGCTTGCGCCGGCGGTAGTGCTTGACGTCGCGAAACTCATGTCCCTTGGCGCCGCCGAGGTAGAATTCCTGGATGTCGGGGTTCTGCTTCATCGCCTCGGCGCTGTCGTGCATCACGACGCGGCCTCTTTCCATGAGATAGCCGTGCGACACGACTTCCAGCGCGGCGATCGCGTTCTGTTCCACCAGCAGCACCGATAGACCTTCCTCCTTGTTGATGCGCCGGACGATGTCGAAAATCTCGGCCACGAGAAAGGGGGCCAGCCCGAGGCTGGGTTCGTCGAGCATCAGCAGCTTGGGCTGGGTCATCAGGGCGCGGCCGATCGCCAGCATCTGCTGTTCGCCGCCCGACAGATAACCCGACTGCGCGGTACGCCGCTCGTGCAAGCGCGGGAAGTAGGCGTAGACCCTGTCCTTGTTGCGCGCCATGTCCTGGCGGCTGCCGCGCACCGCCGACGCGGCAATCAGGTTCTCGTCGGGCGTGAGGTGCTCGAACACGCGCCGGCCTTCGAGCACCTGCGCGATCCCCAGCTTGACGCGGCGCTGCGGCGCCAGCGCGTCGATGTTGTGGCCCATGAAGTGAACCTCGCCGCGGGTCACCAGGCCGCGTTCGGCGCGCAGCAGGCCGCTGATCGACTTCAGCGTTGTGCTCTTGCCGGCGCCGTTGGCGCCGAGCAGCGCCACCATGCCGCCTTGCGGCACCTCGATCGACACGCCCTTGATCGCCAGTGAAACATGGTCGTAGATCACCTCGACGTTGTTCAGCGACAGCACCGGCGCCGCGGTTGCAGCCGGGCTGGGCGCCGCGGTCGCGGCCGGGGAGGGTAATGGAGCGGTTTGCATGGCGTGGGAGTCACTTGCGGGCATAGCCGAAGGGCCAGACCAGCAGATAATTGCGCAGATTATTGTACATCTTGCCCAGGCCCATCGGTTCGACCAGCAGGAAGACAATGATCAGCGCGCCATACACCGCATGCGGGATGTGCGCCAGCGCCTCTACGCCGAGCGCGGCCCCCATGAGCTGCGCCACCCAGGCGATCAAGCTGTTCATCAGGCCGGGCATCAACAGAATGAATGCGGCGCCGAAGTAACTGCCGATGATGCTGCCCAGCCCGCCGACGATGACCATCGCCAGCAATTCGATCGACACGTTGACCGCAAACTGCTCCGGTGTCGCCGCCCGGTAGAAGGTGAAGATCAGGATTGCGCCGCTGATGCCGCCGATGAAGGACGAGGTGGCAAACGCCACCAGCTTGTAGTACAGGCTGTGCACGCCGATGACCGCCGCGGCGAAGTCCTTTTCGCGCACCGCGACGAGCGCGCGGCCGAGCGCGGTGCGGCGCAGATTGAGCATGAACACGGTGACGATCAGGCACCAGCCCAGCGCCACGTAATACAAGGCGATCTCCGAGGTGACGGCCTGGCCGAGCAAGCGCATCCCCGGCGCCTGCAGCGTCGCCTGGGTACCGCCGCTGATGGCCGGCACGTGGGAGATCACCCAGTCCATCACGTATTGCAGCGCCAGCGTGCTGAGCGCCAGATACAGGCCCTTCACGCGCAGCGCCGCGAAAGCGAAAACGACGCCGATCACGCTGGCCATCAGGCCGCCCAGCACTACCGCAATCTCCCACGGAATGCCGTTGCGCGCGCCGTGCACCGCGGTGTAGGCGCCGATGCCCATGATGGCGGCGTAGCCGAAGTGGAACTGCCCGGCCCAGCCCAGGATCAGGTTCAGACCGAGCGCAGCGGAAGTCCAAACCAGCCACGGCAGGACGTTGGTGCTCAGCAGCAGCGAACTCATGGTGAACGGCGCGCTCAGCGCCAGCAGCAGCAGGATGATGATCATCCAGCGGTCCGCCGGCAGCGGGAACAGCGCGCGGTTCGTGGCGTAGTCGGTGTGAAAAATGCCGGCTTGGCGGAACAGCATGGCTTAGATCCTCTCGATATCATGCCGGCCGAACAGGCCGTGCGGCCGGATCAGGATGGTCAGGATCAGCGTCATGGCAATCACTAGATCGCGGCTGCCGCCGCCGACCAGCGGATCCAGGTAGCCCGATGCCACGCCCTCGAAAATGCCGAGCAGCAGGCCGGCCAGGATGGCGCCGCCGATGCTGTCCAGCCCCCCGAGCACGGCGACGGCCACGCCCTTGAGCAGCAGCAGCGCCAGCGACTGGTCCACCCCCTGCACCGATCCCCACAGCACGCCGGCGGTGGTGGCCACCACCGAGGACAGTGCCCAGGACAGCGCCACCCCGCGCTCGACCGAAATACCCACCGACCAGGACGCGGTGTAGTCGTCGGAGATGGCGCGCAGCACGATGCCCATGCGGGTGCGGAAGAACAGCAGGAAGAGCACAAACAGCGCAATGGCCACCACGGCGCCCACCACGTAGGTGCGGTTCAGCAGCAGCGGCCCCAGGAACAGCGGCGTGTCGCTGATGCCGAGTTGCATCGGTCGGTTGGTTCCGCCCCAGATGGTCATCGAGGTAGCGCGCACGAAGATGTCCAGTCCCAGTGTCATCATCAGGATCATGATGATCGGCCGTCCGGCCAGCCGGCGCAGCGCCACTCGCTCGATGCCCACGCCGACCAGGAACATCGTCGCCAGCGCCAGCGGAATCGCCACCCACAGGGGCGCGCCGAAGCCGCCGGCGATGGCCAGCACCACGTAGCCGCCGAGCATCGTCATCGCACCCTGGGCCAGGTTGGGCACCGCGGAAGACTTGTAGATCAGCACGATCCCCATGGCGACCAGCGAATACATCAGTCCGGTCATGGCGCCGTTGATAGCCAACTCGCCGAACAGCGTCAGATCCATGATTAAGATTCCCGCACCGTAAGCAGGCGCTCGGTAATGCCGATGTCACCGGATTCGTAGGTGATCCGCGCCTTCATTGTAACCGCGCTCTGGCCGGCGTAGATCGCGTCGACGATCGGCGCGTAGCGCTCTTCCACCACGCTGCGGCGCAACTTGCGCGTGCGCGTGATTTCTCCATCATCCGCGTCGAACTCCTTGTGCAGGCACACAAAGTGGCGCAGTTTGAGCCCTTCCGGCAGCGTGGCGTTGACGCGCTTGACCGCGGCGGCGATCAGTTCGATCACCTCGGGTTCTTGGGACAGGTCGGCGTAGGACATGTACGAGATACCGCGCATTTCGGCCCAATGGCCGACTGTTTCCTTGTCGATGCAGATGATCGCCGCCAGCGTGTCGCGGCCGCGCCCGAGTACCGCCGCGTCCTTGACATACGGGCTGAACTTCAGGCGATTCTCTATGTAATTGGGGATGTAGCGCTCGCCTTTGGCGGTATGCACCACTTCCGACAGGCGGCCGAGCACCACCAGGTGGCCGTCGGCTTCGCGATAACCGGCGTCGCCGGTGTGCAGCCAGCCATCCTCAAGCGCTTCGCGCGAGGCTTCTTCCTGTTTGTAATAGCCACTGAACACGCTCTCCGAGCGGATCAGGATCTCGCCGCTATCGCTGATCCTGATGTCGACGCCCGGCAGCGGGTTGCCGACAGTGTGCAGGCGGACCTCGCCGATGTCCTGTATGGCGTTGAAGGCGCTGGTCTCGGTCTGGCCGTAGAGTTGCCGCAGCTTCACGCCGAGCGCGCGGTAGAAGACGAAGGTGTCCTCTCCGATCGCCTCGCCGCCGGTGAAGGCGTGGCGCAGGCGGGTCAGGCCGAGTTGGTCCTTGATCGGGCCGCACACCAGCAACTCGCCGAGCGGCCGCAGAAGGCGCTCCTTCAAGGTCGGCTGACCTCCTTCGAGCTTGCGCCGTTCGGCCGCGAGCGCGGAGTTCATGAACAGGTCGTAGATCCACTTCTTCAGCCGGGTCGAGTCCTCCATGCGCACCTGGATGGTGGTCAGCATGTTGTCCCAGCTTCGCGGCGCGGCCAGATATAAAGTGGGGGCAATCTCGCGCAGGTCGTGCAGCACCGTTTCCTGGCGCTCGGGAATGTTGATGGTGAAACGCAGCGCGATACCGGCGCCCATGGTAAACGCAAAGTCGCCGATCCAAGCGATCGGCAGATAGGCGAGAACGCTTTCGTCGAACGCGAAGGCGCCGCCGCGGTAGGCATTGCGCACTCCGGCGAGCAGGTTGCGGTGGTTCAGCAGCACGCCCTTGGGCTTGCCGGTGGTGCCCGAGGAGTGCACGAACACCGCCCGGCCCGAAGGCCCGGCGGTG
>SCTX01000057.1 GCA_004298385.1 Betaproteobacteria bacterium
CTCGTGTTCAACGTGTGGCTCTGCGTGCTCCGCCACGTAATCCACGATACCAAGGAGGCGGGCCTCTTTAAATCAGCGGCAAGCCATTCTGTCTAGACCCCGCGGGAGGGCAGTTGACGCGGGTATAACCAGTGTTATACTTATCGTATGAAAACGGCAATCTCAATTCCCGATCGTGTTTTTCGTTCAGCCGAGCAGCTCGCTGAACGTTTGGGGGTTTCTCGAAGTGAGCTTTACTCCAAGGCGCTTGCGGCACTTGTCGATGAGCACCAGGACGACCTGATAACGTCCCGCCTCAACGAGATCTATGGCCCAGGTCGAGAGGACTCATCACTCGATGCAGAGCATTCCTTGCTTCAGCATCGCACACTCACCCGAGGCAAGCGGTAGTGCGCCGCGGCGAGATTTGGTGGGGTTCTCTGCCGGAGCCCACCGGGTCTGGCCCTGGCTTCCGACGGCCGTTGCTTATCGTTTCAGCAAATAGCTTCAATGACAGCGGCATCAGTACGGTTGTTGCGGCGGTCATTACATCGAACCTGCGATTGGCCGACGCTCCGGGAAACGTTCGCCTCCCGGTCAAGGGAACCGGCCTTACGAAAGCGTCCGTCGCAAACGTCTCTCAGATCATCACCGTGGACAAGACGTTTCTCACGGAGCGAATCGGAAGACTCAACCCTCGATTACTGGCCGAAGTTGACGATGGGCTTCGCCTCGTCTTGTCGGTCTAAGCAGGGTCTAACCGCGCGCTTGACCCGGACGCGCGCAAGAGCGGCGCGCGCCGGTCAGCGCGAACGTTTGACCTCTTTTCCTTGCCCAGTCTTTCGGAACTTGCCTTGGCACTACAGTGTAGTTACACATTTACGTGACTGCGCTACATCGCAACGCAAACTGAATCTCAATTGGAGGTGAGCGTCTGCTTTGTTGCAGAGGTTTAACGCATCGGGAGGAGATCAATGAGCCGTACTAGCCATGTTTGTCTTATGGCCTCTTACAATGAGTGGATGAACGCCAGGGTGTATGAGGCGGCGGGGAGTTTGCCTGAGGAAGAGCTTTCGGCAAATAGGAAGGCATTCTTCGGTTCCATACTCGGGACACTGAACCACTTGGTCGTCGGAGACACAATTTGGCTTAAACGCTTTGCAACCCACCCAGCCAATCACGCTTCACTCGAGCCGATACGGCGTCTTCCGACCCCGAAAAGCCTCGACCAGTGCCTGTTCACAAATATGCAAGATCTCTCAGGCCATCGGAAGTGGCTCGATGGGGTCATCATAGAATGGGCGGGTTCGATTGCAGAGTCCGACCTGGATCACGTCTTGCGCTACGCAAACATGAAAGGCGTAGCCGCAAACAAAAGCTTGTTCGGCTTGGTTATGCATTTTTTTAACCATCAAACTCACCATCGAGGTCAGGTTACGACATTGCTGTCGCAGGCAGGCATCGATGTCGGGGTCACGGATCTGCTTGCCCTCATCCCCAATGCGCCCGGCGCATAGCCAATCGCTTACTCCCCTCACCGCACCTTAATCTCAATCCACATCCGATTAAGCAAGCGCCGCTCCGCCCGCGTGAGTTCGCGCAACTGCTGCAATTTCGCCAACTGCTCGCGCCCCGGAAACACCGCGGCGTTGCTCGCGATTTCCGGCCGAATCAGGGGCATGGCCGCGGCGTTGGGGCTGCCGGCGCGCTGGGCTCGGCCGGGACGGCTGCGCCGCTTATCGCCGCACGAACCAGTTTATGCGCGGCGTCTTCTGTCCGCCGGCAAGCGAAACCAGCGAGCCGAAGATCATGCCGGCGAGGCTCATGGCGAGGCCGGCGAGCTGCGGCGGCACTAGGCCGTTTGGATTGAAAATCTCCAGGTTGATCCAGGTCGCGAGGCCGAGCACGATCGCCAGCGTCGCGCCGAGGGTGGTCGCGCGGTGCCAGTACAGCCCGAACGTGAGCGGCACAATGGCCGCGACCAGGGTCACCTTGTAGGCGTTCTCGACCATTTTGTAGATGCTCGCGTCCGTGTTGAGCGCGAACACGGTCACCATCACGGTGAAGCAGAGCACGACCGCGCGCATCGCGAACAGGAACTGGCGGTCGGTCCAGTGGCGGAACGCGCCGCGCAGGATGTTCTCGGTAAATGTGACCGAAGGCGCGAGCAGGGTTGCGCTGGCGCAGCTTTTGATCGCCGACAGCAGCGCGCCGAAAAACATCACCTGCGCGAACACCGGCACGTGCTGCATGATCAGGGTCGGCAGAATCAGTTGCGAATCCGTGTTGATCAGGCCTGCGACCATCTTCGGGTCGATCAGCGTCGCCGAGTAGGCGAGGAACATCGGGATGAAGGCGAAGCAGAAGTAGAGCGCGCCTCCTAATATCGAGGCGTTGCCGGCGATGCGCTCGTTCTTGGACGAGGCCACGCGCTGGAACACGTCCTGCTGCGGGATCGAGCCGAACATCATGGTGATCCAGGCGGCAAGGAACCAGAGCATCTCCCGCAGATCCGGCGCGGGCAGCAGGTTGAACTTGCCGGCCTCAGACGCGTGGCTGAGCACGGTGCCGACGCCGCCGACCATGCCGCTCACCTCGAACGCGATATACACCATGCCCACCAGAATGACGATCATCTGCAGGAAGTCGGTGACCGCGACCGACCACATGCCGCCCCACATGGTGTAAATCAGCACCGTCGCGGCGCCGACGATCATCCCCGTTTGCTGCGACATCGCGCCCTCGGAAACGACGTTGAACACCAGCCCCAGCGCCTTGATCTGCGCCGCGACCCAGCCAAGATACGAAATCACGATGCACAGCGTGGTGAGCACCTCGACCGTGCGGTTGAAGCGCTTGCGGTAGAAATCGCCTATGGTCAAGAGGTTCATGCGGTAGAGCGGGCGGGCAAAGAACAGGCCGACGAGGATCAGGCACATGCTCGAGCCGAACGGGTCGGCCACCACGCCCGCGAGGCCGTCCTTCAGGAACGAAGCCGGTATGCCGAGCACGGTTTCTGAGCCGAACCAGGTCGCGAACACGGTCGCTGTGACGATGTAGAACGGAAGCGCGCGCCCGGCGACCGCGTAATCCTTGGAGTTCTTCACCAACGTGCCGGCCCACAGGCCGATGCCGATGGAAACGATCCAGTAGGTGATGACGAACCAGAGCAGCATAGCTGGAGAGGTTTAGAGTCTGCTAATCGTGCGCGACGCGCCGATTATATCCCGCGGCTCCGCATCGGCGAAATGCGCGCAGCGGCTATAGCGCGAGGACGATCTGCCAGGCGAGCAGGGCCGCAAGCAGCAGGCAGAGCATGACGGTGCTGCGGTGGCGGCGACTTTGCTCGGCGGCGAGCCGCTCCAGCGCCTGCTCGATCCCGGCCACGTGGTCGGCGTCGAGTGCGCGGTGCGCGAGGCGCGGCAGTTGCGGCAGCATGTTGACCCAGCGCGGCGCTTCATTTTGCAGGCCGCGCAGCAAGCCGCGCCAGCCCAGTTGTTCGCTCATCCAGCGCTCGAGGTAAGGCTTGGCGGTCTTCCACAGATCGAGCTCGGGGTCGAGCTGCCGCCCCAAACCCTCGATGTTGAGCAAGGTCTTTTGCAGCATCACCAGTTGCGGCTGGATTTCGACATTGAAGCGGCGCGAGGTCTGGAACAGGCGCAGCAGCACCCGGCCGAAGGAAATGTCCTTCAGCGGCCGGTCGAACACCGGCTCGCACACGGCGCGGATGGCGTTCTCGAACTCGTCCACGCGCGTGTCCGGCGGCACCCAGCCCGCTTCGATGTGAGCCTGCGCCACGCGCTTGTAGTTGCGCTGGAAGAAGGCGAGGAAGTTCTGCGCCAGGTAGTTCTTGTCGACGTCGGTGAGCGTGCCCATGATGCCGAAATCCACGGCGACGTACTTGCCGCGGATTTCGGCGTCGGTGGATACGAAAATATTGCCCGGGTGCATGTCGGCGTGGAAAAAACCGTCGCGGAACACCTGGGTGAAAAAGATCTCCACCCCGGCGCGGGCGAGGCGCGGGATGTCGATGCCGGCGGCGCGCAGACGCTCCACGTGGCTGATGGGTATGCCGCTGATGCGCTGCATCACCATCACCGAGGACGAGCAGTAGTCCCAGTAGATTTCTGGAATCATCAGCAGCGGCGAGCCGGCGAAGTTGCGCCGCAACTGGCTCGCGTTCGAGGCCTCGCGCATCAGGTCGAGCTCGTCGTTGAGGTGCATGGCGAACTCCGCCACCACTTCGCGCGGCTTCAGGCGCCTGCCGTCGACCCACAGCGTTTCGATCAGGCTGGCCGCGCTGTCGAGCAGGGCCACGTCCTTTTCGATCGCCTGCTGCATGTTGGGGCGCAGGATCTTCACCGCGCATTCGCGCCCGCCGGGGAGCACGGCGAAATGCACCTGGGCGATGGAGGCGCTCGCCACCGGCTGCGCCTCGAACTGCTCGAACACCTCGGTGACTGGCCGGCCGAAGGAACGCTCTAGTTGGGCGTGGGCGAGTGCCGTCGAAAACGGCGGCACCTGGTCCTGCAGCTTCGCCAGCTCGTCGGCGATGTCGGCGGGCAGCAGGTCGCGCCGGGTGGACAGCACCTGGCCGAACTTGACGAACAGCGGCCCCAGGGCCTCCAGCGCGAGGCGCAGGCGCACCGCGCGCGGCTCGGTGAGCCTGCGCCAGAACAGCACGCGCTGCACCGCCACCAGCAGGAAGCGCGTGCGCGCGTGGGCGAGCACGAACTCATCCAGGCCGAAGCGGATGCCGACGCTGATGATTCGGGCGAGGCGCAGGAGGCGCTGCAATTTTGAGTCTTACGGAAATGGAAAAATGGATTTTAACCGTAGTGGACGCAGCGGCGCGGATCGCTGTTCCTCGGCGTCCTGCGCGCCCTCGGCGGTTCAACTCATTCTGGTCAATGCTTCGATTCTTTTCTCGATCCGCGCCAAGTCGTCGCGCAGTTGGTCCACGCCGGCCAGGAACTGGCGCACGTCGGCAGGGCGCGCCAACAGCGGCTGTTCCTCGATCCAGTATTCGGCCAGGTTCTGCGCCAGCTTCTCCGCCGCCTCCCTGTTCCAGGCGGCGAAGCGCCTGCCCTGTTCCACCATGCGGTGGGCGAGCACGTCGCCGAATATCCGCGACAGGTCTTCCTCGAAGTCCCAGCGCAGGTGGCGGAACAGGTACTGCACGGTGCTTGCCAGGTCGGCGCTGCCTTGGATGCCGATCTCGCGCATCAGCGCGTCTGCGCCGCGCGCCATCGCCGGCAGCGCGCCCGAGCCTATGGTGACAACCAGGTCCGGCGCGGCGTCCGGGGCGGCATCGGCCAGAAGACCGGAGTCGAGGATGTCGAGGCGCAGCGCAGGCAGCGGCAGGGCGCGGAATTCCACGCACTGTCCGGCGTAGGGTTTGAGCTTGTCGCGTGCCCAGGCTTCCGCGCCGAGCAGGTGATTGAGAGCGAAAATCCCGGGATGCGGTAACACTTAAGACGTCCTTGGATGCGGATATGCCGGCACGGCGCCCATCGCGCTGCCTGACGGCGGCGCGGCGGACTTGGCCGGTAACAATACGGGGGGATGCCTCTCCTTGCGTCCTCCTAAGTTCTGGACGTCACAAGAGTTTTTGTGACGTCCTCCGATGCGAGCGAAGCCCTGCTACTGCATTTGCTGTATGCCCGCCAGCACCCAGCCGGTGGCGCCCGACACCGGCTTCGCCAAGTTCCAGATTTCCTCGAACGATTCCGGTTGCGCATTGGCGTTTTCGCGGATCATGCCGGAGAAGCGCACGCTGGCCCAGTGGCTGTTGCCCTCGGTGACCGCTTCCAGCAAGTCGGCGTTAAGCGTCACCACATCGGTCTGTTGCCCGCTCGCTGCGTGCCCCTGCAGATCCTGCTTTATCGACTCGAACATCTCGTCGGTGGTGAATTCGCGCAACTCGTCCAGCTTGCCGCCGTCATGCACCGCCTGCAGCTTGACGAAATTGAGCTTCGCTTGGCGCAGGAAGCCCTCGGTGTCGAATCCGGCGGGGATGTTCGCTTGCGGATGCGCGCCGAAGGCGGGCGCGGCGCCAAGGCCGGCCGGCGGCGAGAGCGGCGGGGCAGCCGCGGGTTCGTTGCCCATGCCGGCGTACTGCAAATTGCCGGCGTCCTTGGGCCGGGTGAGCAGGCGAATGACAAAGAACACGGCGAAGCCGATCAGGGCCATCATCAGCACACTGCTCAGGATGCTTCCCAGGCCTCCCAGGCCGCCGTGGCCGAGAAGCCAGCCCAAGCCGAGGCCGGCGGCAAGACCCGCGATCGGGCCGAGCCAGCGGTTGCCGGCGGGCGCGGGTGCGGCAGCCGGGGCCGGCGCTGCGGCCGGGGCCGTTGGCGCGGCCTTCGAAGGCGGTGTTTGCTGCACGCTCTTGCTCGGAGCCACGCTGGAGCGTTGCGCGCCCATGCTCCTGCCGCCGCCCAGACGCGCGGCCTCCGCGTCCTGAACCATCAAGCCTAGCGCCAGGAATGCAGCGATCGAAATCGATAATAGATGTTTCATTTTTTCTCCTTACAGCGTGAACCAAACATTATGCGCCCATTCCTTCAAAACTTGTAACCCCGATGCAGCGCGACCACGCCGGCGCTCAAATTGAAATATTCGACCCGCTCCAGACCCACATGTTCCATCATGCCCTTCAATTGCTCCTGGTCGGGGTGCACGCGTATGGATTCGGCCAGATAGCGATAACTGTCGGCATCCCCCGCAATCTTGGACCCCAGCCAGGGCAACACTTTGAACGAATACCAGTCATAGGCTCGGGCGAGGGGCTGCCATACGCGGGAGAATTCCAGCACCAGCAGCCGCCCGCCCGGCTTGAGCACGCGGCGCATCTCGGTCAGCGCCGCTTCCTTGTGGGTCATGTTGCGCAGCCCGAAGGCGACGCTGACGCAGTCGAAACTATCGGCGTGAAAAGGCAGCTTTTCGGCATCGCACTGCGCCAGCGGCAAGGCCCGGCCCTCGTCTAGCAGCCGGTCGCGCCCGCGGGCGAGCATGGCGCCATTGATATCGGTGAGCCAGACCTGGCCTTCGGGGCCGACGCGGCGCGCGAACGCGCTGGCCAAATCACCGCTACCCGAGGCGACGTCGAGCACGCGCTCGCCCGTCCTGACGCCGGCTAGCGCGATGGTGAAAGCCTTCCAGGCGCGGTGCATCCCGGCCGACATCAGGTCGTTCATCAGGTCGTACTTGGGCGCGACCGAGTCGAATACGCCGGCGACCTTTCGCGCTTTCTCGATCTCGTCTATCTCTTGATAGCCAAAGTGGGTCTTGCCGTTCATCGCAGGTTCCGCCTAGTGGCAGCCGCTTGTGATCGGCGCGGCAGGGCTGTTGCCGGGGTCCCGGCTTGCGCCGGCTGCCTGCAGGCGCTGCAGGTATTGCTGCCATAACTGGTCCCGGTCAAGCCCGAGTTCGTACAGATAATCCCAGGAGTAGAGTCCGCTGTCGTGTCCGTCGGAGAAGCGTGGCTGCACCGCATAACTGCCCACCGGTTCGATGGCGGTGATGTCGACATTCTTCTTGCCGACTTGCAGCACTTCCTGCCCCGGCCCGTGGCCACGCACCTCGGCCGAGGGCGAGTACACGCGCAGGAATTCATACGACAACTCGAAGCGCTTGCCGTCGGCGAACGAAATCTCCATCTGGCGCGACTTCTGGTGCAGCTTGATTTCAGTGGGCGTGTGCTTGTTCATGTCGGTGGCGCGAAGCGGGGGGCGCCTATGATACCGCGGCCAGCGTGTTTGTGGCTGTAAGCAAAATGTCATGCAAGCGACATACTATTACATTTTGGAATCGATAAAATCATGGCGCTCAATGTATTGATCGTGGAAGACGAAGCCGCCATCCGGGAGTTGATTGCCGTCAACCTGGAAAGCGCAGGCCACCATGTATCGCGGGCCTCGGATGCGGAGCAGGCGCTTACTTGCATACGCCGGACCCTGCCCGATCTGGTGCTGTTGGACTGGATGCTGCCCGGGCAGTCGGGATTGGCGATCGCGCGCCGTCTGCGCGCAAACGAGCGCACCCGGACCATCCCCATCATCATGCTTACGGCGAAATCGGCCGAGCAGGACAAGGTCCTTGGGCTGGAAGCTGGCGCGGACGACTATGTCACCAAACCGTTCTCGCCGCGCGAGTTGCTGGCGCGCATCAAAGCGCTAATGCGCCGGCGCGCGCCGCAACTGACGGACGACGTGGTCGAGGCACAGGGCCTGCGCCTCGATCCGACCGCGCACCGGGTCAGCGGCAACGGTCTGGCGCTCGACCTGGGACCGACCGAATTCCGCCTGCTGCATTTTTTCATGACCCACGCCGAGCGGGTCTATAGCCGCGCGCAGTTGCTCGACCGCGTCTGGGGCGATCATGTATTCGTCGAGGAACGCACGGTAGATGTGCACATCCGCCGGCTGCGCCAAGCGCTCGAGGCGAGCGGCCACGATCGCCTGATCGAGACCGTGCGCGGCGCCGGCTATCGCTTCGCGGCTACGGCCTGAAACGCCGGCCTGCGGGGCAGACAGCGCGGGCGTGCGATAATTACCGGCTCGGAAAATGGGTCTATCGGTGATAACAGGATCGCATTGAATTCCGTCTGGATGCGCGGCGCGGCGGCTCTTGCCGGTGTGTTTGCCGCCGGTCTGATCGCCTGGGCGCTCGCCGGCCCGGTCTGGGCGCTCGCCGCCGTCTGCCTTGGCCTCGCGCTTTTGCTGCTGCGCCATGTGGCCAATCTGGCGGCACTGGCCGACTGGCTGCGCGATCCCTTGGCGAGGCCGGTGCCGCAGGGAAGCGGCGTCTGGGAAGAGGTGCTGGTCGGGCTCCACCGTTTCGTGCGCGTCCGCATCAAACAGGAGCAGCAGTTCAGCGAAGACCTCGTGCGCTTTCGCCGCGCTGTCCTGGCCCTGCCCGACGGCGTCGTCCTGCTCGACGCGCGTGGGTGCATCGAGTGGTGCAACCCGATTGCCAGCCAGTACCTCGGGCTGGACGAGCAGCGCGATCTGGGCCAACCCCTGGTCAATCTGGTGCGGCACCCGGATCTCGCCGCCTACCTTGAGCGGGGCGAATACGCCGAGCCGCTCACCCTGCGCCTGAGGCGCGGCGAGGGCTTGGTGCTGTCGCTCGCCATTATCGCCTATGGCGAGGCGCAAAAACTCCTGCTCGCGAGCGACATCACCCTGGCGGAGAAAGTCGAAACCATGCGGCGCGATTTCGTCGCCAACGTCTCGCATGAACTGAAAAGCCCGCTTACCGTAGTGGCCGGATTTCTGGAAACGCTCGCCGACGGCGAAGTCAAACTCGACGAGCGGCGCCGGCAGGGCTATCTGGAGATGATGCGCGAACACACACTGCGCATGCAGCGGCTGGTGGAAGATCTGCTCACGCTATCGGCCCTGGAGAGCAGCCGGGGCTCGAGCGATGAGACCTTCGTCGATGTTTCGGTCCTGCTTGCCGGCGTGCGCGATGAAGCGCTGGCCCTGAGCGCCGGCCGCCATCGCATCGGGATCAGTGCGCAAGACCCGGTTCTGCTGCTCGCCAACGCGCAGGAACTGCGCAGCGCGTTCGGCAATCTGGTGAGCAACGCCGTGCGCTACACGCCTGCCGGCGGCGACATCCGGCTCAGTTGGAGGCGGCGCGGCGCGCAAGCGGTGTTCAGCGTCGCCGACAGCGGTCCCGGCATCGAGCCGCGCCATATCCCGCGCCTGACCGAGCGCTTCTACCGCGTCGACCAAAGCCGCTCGCGCGAGACCGGCGGCACCGGACTCGGCCTGGCCATTGTGAAACACGTGCTGACGCGTCATCAGGCGACGCTGGAAATCGAAAGCGAACCGGGTGCGGGGAGCACATTTTCCGCGGTGTTCCCCGCGCGGCGCATCAAATCCGTCGCCGAAGCAGCGACTTAAATCGAACTCCCGGTTGTTGCAGAGTTGCGACTTTGCGCGGGCGAGACGCGCGTCCGCGCGCAATGGCTGCTCCTCGACAAACCCCAGATATACCGAGGTAGTCCGAACTGCCGCGGCTTTTCTTGCATAAAACCCGGACCCCGTGTATCCAAAAGCAAGCTAAGGCGCGGCCTCGATCGCGACGCGCTCAAAATCGCTGCCGCGCTCGATCACGCCGCTGAGCAGCAGCAGCTCGGACGTGTCGCTGTAGACTTCGAGCACGCGCTTCGGCCGGTACCAGCCGGGAGGCAGAATCAGCGAGGCCGGTGTTGCCAGCGCGGGGAGAGCAGGGCAATAGAGCGTCGGGACGAATGTTTCCGCTTGCGCGTTGATGCCGGTGGGCCGCGCGGCCACGGCCCGGGGCACGCCGGGGATGACGCGAACCCCGACGAGAAGGGCATCCTCCTCATCGGTCATGAGCCAGCGCACCACACCCACCAGGAAACTCTTGGCGTCGGCGGGACGCACCGCGATCAGTTGAGTGTGGACATAACGCCCGCCGCTTGAGGCCGCCGGTCGCACGATGCGCAGGCCCGACAGGCTTTCCTCCTGCAGCAACCAGTCCTCGATGACGTAGCCCCCGGCTTCGATATATGCCTCCTCGCGGCGCGTGCTGGCGTGGCCGAAGGCAGCGATCTCGTCGCGCTGCCGCCGCGTCAGCTCGGTCGCATGCCCGGGTTGGCGGAAAGTCTTGCCCGAGATATGGTAGTGCATGGAGACCAGGGTGCTGCACACCTGCGCCTTTGCGCTGACGCTGCGGCGCGCATGCACGCGCCCGTTCTTGCCCTCGCACCATAGCCGGAACAGCAGCACCAGCAACTGCTCGACGCCGGGCATGGCGCAATCCTCGCCCAGTCCCAGGCTGGCGGGCGGCTCGCCCTTGCGCAGCAGCACTACGCGCTTTTTCAGGGCGCGGGCAAGTTCGCCGATGTCGAGCCAGCGCTCTGCGCTGCGCCCGTCCGCGTCGGCTTCGCGGTAGGCGCCCGCGGCGGCGGAAAAATCGAGCAGCAGCGGCGGCAGGCTCTTGTCCTCGGGCGGGTTGCGCCGGATGGGAACATGCTGGGCCCAGTGTTCAAGCCAACCTTGGATTTGCAGCAGTTGCTTTTGCTGTTGCTCGTTGGGGTTTGCGAGCGCGAACAGCAGTGCCCGCACGTACACCTCGGCGCAGCTCACATCCGTCTTTTTCACCGAATCCCGGATGGCCGTGGCGGTTTCGCGCGACTCCTCGGCATGGCAGTAGAACTGGTGCAGGGTCAGCCAGTAGGCAGCGGGGAACGCATGGTAGATGCGGCAGTGGTCGAACATGTTCGAAGCCACGCAATCGAGCGCGCGCTGGCAGATGAGCGCGGTCCGGGCTTCGAGCTTGCCCTCGATTCCGCTTTTGAGGCAGCGCTGGTAGCCGGCGAGGAGTTCCTGCCACAACTGCACCACGTGCGCGAAAATGCCGCGTTCCACCTGAGTGAGCGGCAGCGGCTTGTTCGCCAGTTTCTTGATCTGCTCCGCTTGCACGAAATAGATCGGTTCGCGCAACGCTTCAAGCACCCCGAGCCGTTCTGCCGGAGGCATGTCGAAGCGGTTGAGTTCATGCAGTTGGTCGAGCAGCCGGATTTGCGCGGGCGCGACATTCACCAGCGGCAGCTCGGTCAGCCACGCGGCACAGGAAGCGACGTCGGTGAAATCCGGATGTGCTTCGGCAGAAATTTCTGGTAGCTGGAAATCGCGCATATAGGCTATTGTGCCATCGCTTGCAGCCGCGTGCGCAAAACGCGCCGCAAGGCGTCGCCATCGACGCGCCGCGCCACGCCCGCGCGGCGCGCTTCGCTCCAGACGGAACCGGGAAAGTGTTTGTCGTCGGCAAAGCGCGGGATGACATGCCAGTGCAGGTGCGGCGTGATGTTGCCCAGGCTGGCGAGGTTTATTTTTGCCGGCTGCATGAGTTGGCGCAAAGCCTGCTCGGTGGCATACACCACATCCATCAATCGCTGCCTCGCTTGCGCATCCAGATCGGTCATTTCACTCACATGCTGGTTGAGGATTACGCGGCAGAATCCCGGATAGTCGCGGTCTTCGACCAGCACCACCCGGCACAGTTTGTCCTGCCACAGCGGTTCTTCGCCGGCAGAATGGCACAACTCACAGGAGGAGACTGTTAAATTGTTCACGCTGCAATAAATACTTTGGAATTAATTTCAAGACAAGGGGATATGCCCCGACGGGACTTTCCCCTCTCCTGTCATGCGGGACCGAGGAAGCGGGATCGAGACCTTCACGGCGCATCCGCTCATGTTAACGGGCTCTAGAGCAGCACGCGCTCGATGCCGCCCCGATTCACCTTGGCCACGTAGTCGGCCATCCAATCGGGTCCGAGCAGGTGCTTGGCCATTTCCACGACAATGTAGTCGGCGTCGGTGCCGGCATCGTCGTCAAAGCGCGCCAGGCCCTGCAGGCAGGATGGGCAGGAGGTGAGGATCTTGACTTCTCCCCCAAACGTTCCGCCGGCGCCGCCGGCGCGGATCGCCGCCGCGCCTTTCCTCATTTCCTCTTCCTTGCGAAAGCGCACCTGCGTGGAAATATCGGGCCTGGTCATGGCGAGCGTGCCCGATTCGCCGCAGCAGCGTTCGTTCAGCTTGACTTCGCTGCCCATGAGCTGGTTGACGACCTTGAGCGGCTGGTAGGTCTTCATCGGCGTATGGCAGGGGTCGTGGTAGAGATAGCGCACGCCGGCGACCCGTTCGAGCTTCACCCCCTGTTCCAGCAGGTATTCGTGGATGTCGAGCAGGCGGCAGCCCGGGAAAATCTTGTCGAATTCGTATTTCTGCAACTGGTCCATGCAGGTGCCGCAGGACACGATCACGGTCTTGATGTCGAGGTAGTTGAGGGTGTTGGCGACGCGGTGAAACAGCACGCGGTTGTCGGTGATGATGCGCCTGCCCTCGTCCTGCTCGCCTGCGGCCGTCTGCGGGTAACCGCAGCACAAATACCCCGGCGGGAGCACGCACTGCGCGCCAATCGCATACAGCATCGCCTGCGTCGCCAGCCCTACCTGGCTGAACAGCCGCTCGGAGCCGCAGCCGGGGAAGTAGAACACCGCGTCGGACTCCTCGGTGACCTTGGACGCGTCGCGGATGATGGGCACGATATGCCGGTCCTCGAGTTCGAGCAGCGCGCGCGCGGTGCGCCTGGGCAGCTTGCCCGGCATCGGCTTGTTGATGAAATGGACCACCTGCGCCTGTAGCCCCGGTTTTCCCGTGGTCGCCGGCGGCCGCCGCGTCTGGCGCTGCGCCAGGCCCAGTATTTTCGCGGCGCGATAGCCGAGCCGCTGCGCCCGGTAGCCCCACTCGATCATCAGGGTGCGCGCGATCTTGATGGCATTCGGGTTGGTGGCGTTCAGAAACAGCATCGACGCCGCCGTGCCGGGGTTGAATTTCTTCTTGCCCTGCTTGCGCAACACGTTTCTCATCGCGATCGACACGTCGCCGAAATCAATGTCCACCGGGCAGGGGTTGGCGCACTTGTGGCACACTGTGCAGTGATCGGCGACGTCGCCGAATTCGTCGAAATGCCTGAGCGAGATGCCGCGCCGCGTCTGCTCTTCGTAGAGAAAGGCTTCGATCAGGAGCGAGGTAGCGAGAATCTTGTTGCGCGGGCTGTAGAGCAGGTTGGCGCGCGGCACGTGGGTGGCGCATACCGGTTTGCACTTGCCGCAACGCAGGCAATCCTTGATCGAATCGGCGATGCCGCCGGTTTCGGATTGTTCCATGATCAGGGACTCGGCGCCGAGCAGGCTGAAGCTGGGGGTGTAGGCATTGCGCAGATCGCCGCCCGCGAGCAGTTTGCCGGCGTTGAAGCGTCCCTGCGGATCGCACTTCTCCTTGTAGCCGCGGAAGGCCTCGACTTCATGCGGGTCGAGGAACTCGAGCTTGGTGATGCCGATGCCGTGCTCGCCCGAAATCACCCCATCGAGCGATTTCGCCAAGCGCATGATGCGCGCCACCGCCACATTGGCCGCGCGCAGCATGTCGTAATTGTCGGAGTTGACCGGAATGTTGGTGTGCACGTTGCCGTCGCCGGCATGCATGTGCAGGGCCACGAATACGCGCGCCTTGAGCACGCGCTGGTGAATCGCGTAGCAGCCCTCGAGGATGCGGTGGAACATGAGGCCGTCGAACAACTGCTGCAGCTCGGCGCGCACTTCGTCCTTCCAAGACACGCGCACGCTGTGGTCCTGCAACAGGGAAAAAACGCTGCCGCCGGCGTGGGTGACGGCGGCGAGCGCGGGCACGATGCCGGTGCGCGCCTCGGCCGCCGGCAGGTCGAGGTTGTCGAGCAAGTAACGCCAGCGCACGCGCGTGTTCGCGATGAGTTCGCGCGCGGCCTCGCGCCGGTCGCCCAGGATTTCGGGCGGTGGCAGCGCTTCCCCGTGCTGGGCAAGCGGCAGTTCGCCCTGGAAATATTCGTCGAGCGCGTCGAGCAGCGCCAGCTTGTTCGCGATCGACAGCTCGACGTTTATTCGTTCGATGCCGTCGGAATACTCGCCCAGGCGCTCGAGCGGAATGACCACGTCCTCGTTGATCTTGAAGGCGTTGGTGTGTTTGGCGATGGCGGCGGTGCGGGCGCGGTCGAGCCAGAACGTGCGCCGCGCCTCGGCCGATACGGCGATGAAGCCCTCGCCGCCGCGGGCGTTGGCGATGCGCACCACCTTCGATGCGGCCGCGGCCACCGCGGCGTCGTCCTCGCCGACGATATCGCCGATCAGCACCATCTTCGGCCGGCCGGCGCCGCCCGCGTGGCGTTTTGCCTTGGTGGCGTAGCCGACCGCCTTCAGGTAGCGCTCGTCCATGTGCTCCAGCCCGGCGAGCAGCACGGCGGGCGCGCCCTGCGCCGCCGGCGCGGCGCCGGCGTCGAGGCAGCGCTTGATCTCGACGATGGCCGGCACCGAGTCGCGCACCTGCCCGAAAAATTCCAGGCACACGGTACGGATCGAAGCGGGCATCTTGTGCAGGATGAATCGCGCCGAGGTGATAATGCCGTCGCAACCCTCTTTCTGGATGCCGGGGAGCCCGGCGAGGAATTTGTCGGTCACGTCCTTGCCCAGGCCGGCTTTGCGAAAGCGCGCGCCCGGGATTTCCAGGATTTCAGGCTCGCCCTGGGGCGCGCGACCGTCACGGCGGAAACGCTGTACGCGGAAGCGCGTCATCGCGGCGTCGTGGATCTTGCCCAGGTTGTGTTCCAGGCGCGTGACTTCGATAAAACAGCCGTTGGCGTCGACCATGCGCCAGGAGGCGAGATTGTCCAGCGCGGTGCCCCACAGCACCGCCTTCTTGCCCCCGGCGTTCATGGCGACGTTGCCGCCGATGCAGGAGGCGTCGGCCGAGGTCGGATCGACGGCGAATACGCGGCCCACCGCCTCTGCCGCCTCCATCACGCGCTTGGTCACCACGCCGGCGCCGCAGTGTATGGTCGCAGCCGGCTCGGCCACGCCCGGCAGCCGGATCTCCTCGACCGCGCCCAGCGCATCGAGCTTCTCGGTATTGATCACCGCCGACCGGCGCGTGAGCGGCACCGCGCCGCCGGTGTAGCCGGTGCCGCCGCCGCGCGCAATGATCGTCAGGCCGAGCTCGATACAGTCGCGCACCACCGCCGCGACCTCGTCTTCGCTATCCGGATGGATGACCACGAAAGGGTATTCGACGCGCCAGTCGGTGGCGTCGGTGACGTGGGAGGCGCGCGCCAGGCCGTCGAACTGGATGTTGTCGCGGCGCGTGCTGCGGCAAAGTTTTTTCAGCGCGTCGCGCCGCAGCGCCGCCATCTCGGCGAAGCTACCGGCGAAGGTGTCGACTGCGTCGCGCGCGCGCTCGAGCAGGAACGTGACCCTTTGCGCGCGCGTTGCCTGTGGCGCGCCGGCCTCGGCGTCCCCGCCGGCCTCGGCGAGATAGTGCAGGCGACGCTTTTCGATCTCGTCCAGGCGGTGGCGCATGGCCTCGATCAGCGCCGCGCGCCGGCCGGGATTGTCCTGAAGATCGTCCTGCAGGTAGGGGTTGCGCGACACCACCCAGATATCGCCGAGCACCTCGTACAGCATGCGCGCCGAGCGGCCGGTCCTGCGTTCCGAACGCAGTTCGCGCAGCGTCTCCCAGGCCTTTTCGCCGAGCAGGCGCAGCACGATCTCGCGGTCGGAGAACGAGGTGTAGTTGTACGGAATCTCGCGCAGGCGGGCGCTCATTTGAAATTCTCGACCATCATTGCGCGTCCGCGGCGGCAACGGTTTCGGCGACGGGTTGCGGGAAGATGTCGCGATAGCTGGCATAGAAGCTGGCAAACAGGATAGGAACGTAGGTCAGCATCACCGGCAGCGCCACCAGCAGAAACGCATCCTCCGATTTGTTCCCGAGCAGCCGGCGAACCAGCAGTGCGAGCAGGAACAAGGCCAAGCTGCAAATGAGACCGAGCAGAAGCAGGGCGATGCCGTAGGCAAGAAACGCCCGCCAGTTACGAAAAGTAGCAAACAGGCTGTAGAACATTGCTTGCAGCGCTGGCAGATTGCGCCACGCCGAGAGGGCGGGCGCGAACCAGAGTGAAGCCAGCACCGGGAGATAGAGCGTGCCGGCCAGTGCCGCAGCCACGGCAAGACTGCCGTCCTCCAATGCCGAGGCTGGCGGCCTCTCGCCCAATACCAACAGTTGCAGCAGCGCGCCGCCATCGGCCAAGGCAGACAGTCCTAGGATGGCGAATGCGCTCGCCAGGTAAAGGCTGCCTTGCCGCAGAAGCGCCGGCAGATTTGTTCTGAAACCGGAGAACAGCAGCGCAAACCCGATTCTCCTGTCCTGGTCGAGCTCCCGGCTGACGATCATGAAGCTCGCCGAGAAGGTCGGAATGAGCACGGTTGCGACAACCCATCCCAGCACCGGAATCATGCCCAGCAGCTGCATCAGCATGATGTAGAAGAACACCAGAAACGCCCACATCGCCGGGTTTTTGCGAAACAGGGCGAAGCCGGTCAGTACCCAATTCCAGCCGCAGGCCGCGGGGACCGTATTCATGATCGTTCCGGTGCGCTTGACATCAGACCCATGGCGCATCGCCGGCGTGGTCGATACGAAGCTTGAGGATACGGCGGAAGTTCTCGATGCCCGCGGCGATGCCCTGCATTTGCACCGGGGCGCCGACGCAATAGTGCTTCAGCCAAGCGGAAAACTGCTCGGGTGTGGCCGGAGTGAAGACAGACATGCGGGCAGTGGGTGAGGAGCGATGGGTGAAGGGGCTGCGCCGGCTTACCCCTCACCGATCAGCCCTCACCCATCACCCGATTCAGAAAGAATGGATTACCCATTGCGGCACGCGCAGGCCGGAGTCGAGCGAATCGCGGCGTATCATCGTGCCGTCGCCGGTGACGTCCATCAGGAAGTAGGACACGCCATGCGGCGGCGTGACTTTCACGGCGTAGAGCTTGCCGTTGATGCGGAACTCCTCCACCTTGTCTTCGCCGCGCGTGGTGATCGTCACCTGCGGTTCGAGCGCCGGATCGGGCGCGAGCCCGGGCGGGGGAGGTGGCGGCTCGGGCAAGGGCTCCAGTTTGGGCAGTTGTTGCGCGGCGAGCGGAAGCGCAATTCCGAGGAGGGCTAGTGCGAATAAGCGGCGCATGATGAGCTTCCGGTTGGCTATCGTTGCGGATGGTTTGAACAAGGGGGCGATGCTCCCCCGTCCCCCAAGGGGACTTTCCCCTCGAGGGGGATCGAAACCTTCAGTGCGTGAATCCCCCAAGTCAGACGAAGCCCAGGTTTAGTCACGGACTCAGCCCGGGCTTACTTTCCTTAAAATTGAATTTTAACAGATTCGGGCCCGGCCTCAGAGATTGAGCAGATTCTCCCGTTCCGTTGGTAATGGCGCGAACCCCCGCTTTTCATAATATTTGAATATTGCCTCGACCACTGCCGCCGGATCGTCGATCATTTGCACCAGATCCAGGTCCGCGGGATCGATCATGTGCTCCGTCTGCATGCGATCGCGAAACCAGGCCAGGAGCCCCCGCCAGAACGGCGAGTGCACCAGGATAATGGGCATCTTGCGCGTCTTGCCGGTCTGCACCAGGGTAAGCGCCTCGGACAGCTCGTCCAGCGTGCCGAAGCCCCCCGGCAGCACGACATAGGCGGTGGCGAACTTGACGAAGCTGACTTTGCGCGCGAAAAAGTGGTGGAAGGTGAGGCTGATGTCCTGGTAGCGGTTGCTGAGCTGCTCGTTCGGCAGTTGGATATTGAGGCCGACCGAGGGCGATTTGCCGAAGTAGGCGCCCTTGTTGGCCGCTTCCATGATGCCGGGGCCGCCGCCGGAGACGACGGAGAAACCCGCGTCGGAGAGCAGCCGCGCAATCTTCTCCGCCTGCAGGTAGTAGGGCGAATCGGCCGATGCGCGTGCGCTGCCGAATATGCTCACCGCCGGTCGGATCTGCGCCAGGCGTTCGGTGGCTTCGACGAATTCTGACATAATTCCGAATATCCGCCAGGACTCGCGCGCGTTGTGGGCCATGTCTGCTGCGCCGGCATCGGCCGGCCGCGGAAGTTTTTCATTCATACCCGCCTCTATGAAAACCCTGCTGTTGGTGGATGGCTCGTCCTACCTGTACCGCGCGTATCACGCGCTGCCGGACTTGCGCAACGCGCGCGGCGAGCCCACGGGCGCGATCTACGGCGTGCTCAACATGCTACGACGGCTCGCTGCCGACTACAAGCCGGACTATCTCGCTTGCGTGTTCGACGCCAAAGGCAGGACGTTCCGCGATGATTGGTATGCCGAGTACAAGGCCCACCGCCCGCCCATGCCCCCCGATCTGGTGCGCCAGATCGAACCGCTGCATCAGGCCGTCACCGCGCTGGGCTGGCCGCTGCTGATGATCGATGGCGTCGAGGCCGACGACGTCATCGGCACGCTCGCGCGGCAGGCTACCGTGGCGGGCATGCGCTGCGTCGTCTCCACCGGCGACAAGGACTTGACGCAGCTGGTCAATGCAAACGTCTCGCTGATCAATACCATGAGCAACGAGCGCCTGGACGAAGCCGGCGTCGAGGCCAAGTTCGGCGTGCCGCCGCGCCTGATGCTCGATTACCTCACCCTGGTCGGCGACAGCGTGGACAACGTGCCCGGCGTGGAAAAAGTAGGACCCAAGACCGCGCTTAAGTGGCTGTCGCAATATGGTTCGCTCGATGGGGTCATCGCCCACGCGCAGGAAATCGGCGGTGTGGTGGGGGAAAATTTGCGCCGCGCGCTTCCCTGGCTGCCGCAAGCGAGAAAACTCCTAACCGTCTACTGCGACGTGCCGCTACCGGTCAAGCCGGAGGAATTGCTGCCGCAACCGCACGGCGAGGCCGAACTCACCGGACTGTTCCAGCGTTTCGGCTTCAAGAGCTGGCTGAAAGACCCCGCGCCGGCGGCCGCCACGGCATCCGAGCCCGCGCCACGGGAAGCGTTGATCCGGCCCGAACCGGTAGAGCGCCGCTACGACACCCTACTCGACGAACGACAGATGGGCGAGTGGTTGAAACTGCTCGATAGCGCCGCTTTGGTCGCGTTCGACACCGAGACCACCGGCCTCGATCCTTTGACCGCGCAACTGGTGGGCATGTCTTTTTGCGCCGAGCCCGGGCGGGCGGCGTATTTGCCGCTGGCGCATAACTACGCCGGCGCGCCGCCGCAGTTGGGCGTAGCGCGCGCGCTGGCCTTGCTGCGTCCCTGGCTCGAGGACGCGCACAAACCCAAGCTTGGGCAGAATCTCAAGTACGATCAACACGTGCTCGCCAATCACGGCGTCCGGCTTCGTGGTGTCGCGCACGACACGCTGCTCGAGTCCTACGTGCTCGAATCGCATTTGCGCCACGACCTGGGCGCGCTCGCCGAGCGCCATTTACGCCTTGCCACCATCGGCTACGACGACGTCACCGGCAAGGGCGCGCAGCGCATCGGTTTCGAACAGGTGAGCGTGGATCGCGCCACCGAGTACTCGGCCGAGGACGCCGATGTGACCCTGCGCCTGCACCAATGCCTGTATCCCAAGGTGCAGGCCGAGGCCGGGCTTGAATACGTATACCGGCGGATTGAGCTGCCGGCGCGCGAAGTGCTGTTCCGGATGGAGCGCAGCGGCGTGCTGATCGACGCCGCCCTGCTCGAGGCGCAAAGCCGCGAACTGGGGCAGAAGATGATGGAGCTGGAACACAGGGCCTATCGCGAGGCCGGCCAGCCATTCAACCTGAATTCGCCCAAGCAGATCGGCGAAATCTTCTTCGAGCGCCTGCGGTTGCCGGTGCTCAAAAAGACCCCGAACGGGGCGCCGTCCACCGACGAGGAGGTGCTGGAGAGGTTAGCCGCGGATTACCCCCTGCCCAAGACCCTGCTCGAATATCGCGCGCTGACCAAGCTGAAGTCCACCTATACCGACAAGCTGCCGCGCATGGTCAACCCCGCCACCGGGCGCGTGCACACCAACTACGCCCAGGCGACGGCGGTGACCGGACGCCTCGCCAGCACCGATCCCAACCTGCAGAACATCCCGGTGCGTACGATCGAAGGGCGGCGCATCCGCGAGGCTTTCATCGCGCCGGCCGGTTGCGTCATCGTCTCGGCCGACTATTCCCAAATCGAGCTGCGCATCATGGCGCACATCTCGCGCGACGAGAATCTGTTGCGCGCTTTCGCCGCCGGCGAGGACGTGCACCGCGCCACCGCCGCGGAGATCTTCAACCGCAGCTTGCATGAAGTCACGCCGGAAGAGCGCCGCTACGCCAAGGTGATCAATTTCGGCCTGATCTACGGCATGTCGGCTTTCGGCGTGGCGCAGGCTTTGGGTCTGGAGCGCGCCACCGCCCAGGCCTATATCGACAGCTACTTCACCCGCTATCCCGGGGTCGCGCATTACATGCAGCGAACCCGCGAGCAGGCGCGCGAGCGCGGCTATGTCGAGACCGTGTTCGGCCGCCGGCTATGGCTGGCCGAGATCAGGTCTGCCAACAGCGGCCGGCGGCAGGGCGCCGAGCGCGCCGCCATCAACGCGCCGATGCAGGGGACCGCGGCGGACCTGATCAAGCTGTCCATGATCGCGGTGCAGAACTGGCTTGACCGGGAAAACCTGTCGGCGAAGCTGGTGATGCAAGTGCACGACGAACTGGTGCTTGAAGTACCGCAATCCGAGTTGACGCGGGTGCGCGAAGAACTGCCGCAACTGATGAGCGGCGTGGCCCGGCTTGCGGTGCCGCTTGTAGTGGACGTGGGTGTGGGTGCAAACTGGGAGCAGGCGCATTGAATGCGCCCGCGAGCGAGATGAGCAAACCCTCCAGCCAGAAACCGTCCGCTGCGCGCGCGCCCGGTCGCGGACCGTTGCGGCATGTCGTGCTGCTCGGCGACGCGTTGCTCGAGGCGTACAGCAGCATCGACAAGACGCCGGGAAAATTCGAGGATGCCCTGCTTCCCGGGACGCGCGACCAGTGGAAGATCAGTGTCGTATCCGCCGCCGAGGTCGAGCGCGCCGGGTCGTCGCTCGCCCTGCCCGGGGACGCCACCCACGCGATTATTTTCATCGAAGGCAATCACGCGATCGAGCAGAGCGGACTGCTCCACGGCCGGCCGGATGTGTACGGGCGGACGCTGGAGCAGCTCTCGCTCGCCGCCGACGAGTTCGAGCGCACGCTCGCGCGGCTGATCCACGTGGCGCAGGCGGCGCGGCTGGTGATCATGGTGTGCACCATGTTTCAACCCGACTACAAGGACCCGACGCGCCAGCGCGCCGCCTGCGCGGCGTTGGCGGTATTCAACGACCGCGTGACCAAGCGCGCCGCCGAGGCGCGGGTATCCCTGATCGATCTGCGCCTGATCTGCAACGAGCCCGAAGACTACGACCAGCCGACGCGCTTGTCCCAGAGCGGCTTGCAAAAGGCGGCCAATATCATCCGCTTCGCCATGTTCGAACTCGACGCGGGGGCGCGCCGCAGCGAGGTGTTTTTCTAAACACAAGGTCTCAAATTGCGCCGCGTACCGCTCTGAGCGCCCTTAAATTTGTCCCTTTATGCGGCGATATATGTGTCGCTGTGTTTAGAACGACCGACTACTTGCCGATCGCGCCGGCCGGGGCGGTGAATAGCGTCAGAACCGAGGCGACAAGTGCGAAAAAGGCGTTCATGGCGGGTCCTTGGACGTGGGAGAGAATTGTGAAGCAGCTTATCGCCTTATCGGGCTGCGTGGCAACAGTGCCCGGCGCTCGGAATAGGTCGTAGCGCAGGAGGACGGCGCGCGAGGTCTTTAGACGCCGCTGGCAATGGCGCCGGTCCAGCTACTTTCCATGTTCGCCACTATCGTGGCCGAGTGCCGATGGCCGCGGCGCGCGCGATCATGCGCACGGAAAAGCTTCCAGTCGAGGCTTTTTTGGAATACACTTTTCAATAGTGCATATCGCACTTCAAGGGCGCGGGCCCTCCAACGAGGGCCGGCCATGACCATACCGTGAGAATAGGATGAGATGTCGTGGGCAAAAAAAAGAAGGCCAAGGCTAGGAAACCCGCCGCCGGGAAGTCCAAAGCGGCTCGTTTGACGCTGGGCGCAGCGGTGCCCGAGATGCTCACGCCGAGTCCGCTCGGCGATCCCAAAGTAAAAAAGAAGGAACGCAACAAGTTCTACGAGCGCGAACTGCGCCGCCTGCATATCGAACTGGTCAAGCTGCAGGAGTGGGTTAAGCACGAAGGCCGCAAGGTCGTGCTGATCTTCGAGGGCCGCGATGCCGCCGGCAAGGGTGGCGTCATTAAGCGGATCGTCGAACCGCTCAATCCCCGCACCTGCCGCGTGGTGGCGCTGGGCACGCCGACCGAGCGCCAGAAGACCCAGTGGTATTTCCAACGCTACACCGCCGAGCTGCCGGCGGCGGGCGAGATGACGCTGTTCGACCGCTCTTGGTACAATCGCGCCGGAGTCGAGCGGGTGATGGGCTTCTGCACGGACGCGGAATACTGGGAGTTCGTGCGTTCCTGTCCGGCATTCGAGCGCATGCTGGTGCGTTCGGGTATCACCATCGTGAAATACTGGTTTTCGGTCAGCGACAAGGAACAGGAACGCCGCTTCAAGTCCAGGGTCGAGGATCCGACCAAGCGCTGGAAACTGTCGCCGATGGACATGGAATCACGCAACCGCTGGCAGGCCTACTCACGCGCCAAGGACGACATGCTTGTCCACACCGATACCGATCAGGCAAGGTGGTACGTGGTTAATTCAGACGACAAGAAGCGGGCCCACCTGAACTGTATTGCCCACCTCTTGAGCCTGCTGCCCTATAAGGACGTGGCGCCGAACAAGATGAAACTTCCCAAGCGCAAGCCCGAAATGCGCGAGGGCTATGCCCGTCCGCCCCTGGAAATCCAGAACTTCGTCCCCGAGATTTATTAGGCGCCCTATTTAACAGGAACCAATCGCCGTGACCGACAGTGCCCCGATATTCAACGTGATCATCGATGCGAAGGGCGTCGCCCTGGAGAAGATCGAGCCGGGGCGCCCGGGCTATCGCAAAGCCAGTAAAAGCATTATCCTGCGCCAACGCGACGCCATCGAGCGCTACCAGAAACTGAAGGCGGCCGGCGATAGCTTTTACGGCACCTACAGCTTTCGCTTCCTCGACACCGCCAGGACCTTCGCCATGCTGCGCCTCCGGGCGATGGAGCACGAGATTCATGACAACCTGGACCGGGTTCAGGCCTACGACGGAGCCAAGAAAGCGAGCGACCGCTAACCTCGGCCAGATCGCTTCATTGAAGGACGCGAACTAACGCCCTCGACCCCTAAGCGGTCATCCGGACGTGGACTTCGCCGTTGGTCCGGCAGGGTGACGGTAACGAGCCAAGTCGGGCATATCCGGGATGAACAAGGGAATGCTTACGTGCCGCCCGGCAAAAGCCCTGCCAGGCCGCGTTGCACGGCGCGCAAGATGTCAAACCGAGTGATAGCACCTACGATGCGGCCATGCTCCACCACCGGGAAGCGGCGAAAATGTGCGGACATGAAAAGCCCGGCTGCATAATAGATGTCCATGGTGGGCGGTATGGTCTGCACCTCCGAGGTCATGAAGTTCTTCACGGTTCCCTTGGGAGCTTCGTGATCCGGACCGCCCAACGTGAGGAGTTTGAGGCAATCAAACTCCGTGAGGATGCCTACCAGTTCGCCCTCGCTGTTGGTCACGAGTACGCCGGTGACCCGCTTTTCCAGCAAGAAGTTCACCGCCTCCATGATGTCAGTCTCTGGTGACAGCGTTTCTACGTATTTGTCCATGAATTCCCGGACGGTGGGCAAGCGGCGGACGGTCATGGGTACCCCCTTGCAGCACCCGCGTACGCGGGTAAATGTTGGGCTGTGTCCAATCCGCAATATATCCCCAAGTGCAGCCGCTGCCAATGAGCCTATTCGCTTATTTCCCGCCGGGTCGCAAGGATTGCGGGATCGGGGATCGCGCGGGCCACCGAGTTTCGGGTCGCAGCGTAGTGTGCAACCGTGGCGAATTTAGCGGCGAGCGTTCCCTGCCGCTTCGGCCTGCCGATCCGCATGATAGCTGGAACGCACCAGGGGGCCGATCGCAGCGTGCTTGAAACCCATTTCCTGCGCCGCGCGCTCGAATAGACGAAAGCCCTCCGGATGCACGTAGCGCTCGACCGCCAGGTGATGTACCGTCGGCTGCAGGTACTGGCCGATGGTGAGCATGTCCACGTCGTGGGCGCGCAGGTCGCGCATTACGGCGAGTATTTCCGCGTCGGTCTCGCCCAGGCCGAGCATCAGCCCGGATTTGGTCGGGACGAGCGGATTGCGCAGTTTGAATTCGCGCAGCAACGCGAGCGAATGCCGGTAGTCCGCCCCCGGACGTGCCTGCTGGTAGAGCCGCGGCACGGTCTCGAGATTGTGATTCATGATATCCGGCGGCGCGGCCGAAAGCAGTTGCAGCGCGAGCGGCAGCCGCCCGCGAAAATCCGGTACGAGAATTTCGATCCGCGTTTGCGGCGAACGCGCGCGCACCGCGCGAATGCAATCGCAAAAGTGTTGCGCACCGCCGTCGCGCAAATCATCGCGATCGACGCTGGTGATGACGACATAATCCAGCGCCAGAGCGGCGATCGCCTCGGCAAGCTGGCGCGGCTCCTCGGCATCGGGCGCAGCGGGCCGCCCGTGCGCGACATCGCAAAACGGGCAGCGTCGCGTACACAGGTCTCCCAGGATCATGAAGGTCGCCGTACCCTGGGCGAAGCATTCTCCTATGTTCGGGCAGGAAGCCTCCTCGCATACCGTATGCAAGCCGCGATCGCGCAGCAAACGCTTGATGCTGTCGAAGCGCGCGTTGCCGGAGCCGGCCTTGACCCGGATCCAGTCCGGTTTTTTCAGGCGCTCCTGCGGCACGATCTTGATCGGGATGCGCGCCGTCTTGGCCCGGCCCGTTTGCTTGTCAGCGAATGCGCTCATCTCGTGCCAGGAGTTGCGTCAGGCTGGCGGCGAGCCGGTCGCCGAGCTCGTCCACGCTTGCGGCGATGCCCAGATCGCGCGTCTGCGTCACCGCCAGGCCAGGGTAGCCGCAGGGGTCGATCGCGAGGAAGGGCGTGAGGTCCATGTCGACGTTGAGCGCGACGCCGTGATAGCAACCCTGGCTTCGGACCCGCAGCCCCAGTGCCGCGACTTTCGCTCCGCCTACGTAGACGCCCGGCGCGTCGCTTTTGCGTTGCGCGGTAACATTGTAGTGCGCCAGCGTATCGATCACCGCCTGCTCGAGCAGGCTGACCAGCGCCCGGATCTTCAGCCCGCGCCGCGCGAGATCGAGCAGCGTGTAGATCACTGCCTGGCCGGGACCGTGATAGGTGATTTGCCCGCCACGGTCGGTGCGCTCCAGCGGAATGCCCGCATCGCGCGGCAGGTGCTGTGGACGCGTCGCGAGGCCCGTGGTGTAGACCGGCGGATGCTGCAGCACCCATAGTTCGTCCGGCGTGTGGCGCTGACGCGAGGTGGTGAATTGCCGCATTGCTGCGTAGGTCGGCCCGAATTCGACCAAACCCAGATGCCGGATCACTGGCGCAGGCGCATGCCAGTCAGGCGGTGGCTGTTCCATGCGCTCGTAGTTGGGTTCGGAGCGATTGCCCGCCAGCGGTTGCGCGTCACGCATCACAGCACCATCTTGACCATCGGGTGGTCGCACAGCTCGCGGTACAGATCGTCGAGCTGTGCGCGTGAAGTCGCGCGCACGGTGACGGTCAGCGACAGATATTTGCCTTGGCGGCTATTGCGCATCTCCATGGTGGCAGCGTCGAAATCAGGCGCATGGCGCAGGACCACGCCCAATATCGCCTGCGCAAACCCGGGCTGGGTCTGCCCCATGACCTTGATCGGGAAGTCGCAGGGAAAGGCGAGCAGCGATTCGAGTTCAGGCTCGGGCATGGGCCGGCGCACGCATTACCGTGCGCTTGTAGTCCTGGTAAAGCTGATTCATGCGCGCGGCCAGCGGGCCGGGCTTGCCGGCGCCTACGGGTTTTCCGTCCAGCGTCGAGATCGGCAGCACTTCCTTGGTCGAGGAGGTCAGCCAGAGTTCGTCCGCATCGCGCACCTCGGCTTCGCTTACCTGCCGGATTTCCAGCGGAAGCCGATTGGCGCGCGCAAGTTCGATCACTACGTCGTAGGTGATGCCGGGCAGGATGAAATTAGTCTTGGGCGGGGTGATGATGACGCCGTTCCTGACCACGAAGATATTGCTCGCCGAGCCCTCGGTGAGCATGCCGTCGCGCAGCAGCACCGATTCCACCGCCCCCGCATCCATCGCCGCCTGCCGCAGCAGGCAATTTGCGAGCAGCGAAGTCGATTTGATGTCGCAGCGCAGCCAGCGGTTGTCGGCGACCGTAACCGCGGCCACGCCCTGCTCGAGCTGGCTCCGGGGCGGCGTCGCCAGCGGGTTGGCCATCATGAACACCGTCGGCTTCGCGCCTTTGGGAAAAGCGTGGTCGCGCGGCGCCACACCGCGCGTTACCTGGAGATAGACGTATTGATCCTCCCACGGATTCCCGGCGACGACCTCGCGCACCAATTCATCCCATCGCTCGAGGCTGTAGGGATTGACGATACGCACCGCGTCGAGGCTGGATTGCAGGCGCGCGAGGTGCTCGCGCAGGCGGAAGGGATAGCCGGAATAGGAGGGGATCACTTCATATACGCCGTCGCCGAAAATGAAGCCGCGGTCGAGCACGGGAATCCTGGCCTGCTCGATCGGCATCCATTCGCCATTGAGGTAGATCATCTGCATCTCCTGATAGGTCATTGACGGCCGCTGCGCGGCCGTCACTTAAACCAGAGCCGCATGCCGTCCCAGGCGCGACCGAAAAAGCCGGCGATCACCACGTTCTCCAGTGCCACTACCGGATATTCGCCCAGCAGCTTGTTCTGCAGTGTCACTTTGACCTTGCCTACCTTCTGTCCGACGCCGATCGGCGCTAGCAGCGGCTGCATGCTCACCAGATCCGCTTTCACCTGATCGGCGAGGCCGCGCGGCACGCTGACGTAGAAGTCGGACTGGAACCCGGCCTTGACCCGGTTCTCGCTGCCCTTCAGCACTTCCAGCGTGCTCACCGCCTGGCCCTTGTCGTACAGTTTCACCGAATCGTAGAACTGGAAACCGTAATTCAGCAGTTTCTGACTTTCCTGCGCGCGTCCGCTGTCGGAGTTCGCGCCGAGCACCACCGAGAGCAGGCGACGCGCCCCGCGCTTGGCCGACGCGATCAGGCAGAAGCCGGCGCTTTCAGTATAGCCCGTCTTCATGCCGTCCACATTGGGATCCAGCCACAGCAGGCGGTTGCGGTTTGGCTGGGTAATGTTGTTATAGCGGTACTCGCGCAGCGAATACAGCGGGTAGTACTCGGGAAAATCGCGGATCAAGGCCGCGCCGAGCAAGCCCAGGTCGTGCGCGGTCGAATAGTGCTTGGGGTCGGGCAGGCCGCTCGAGTTGGTGAAGCTGGTATTTTTCATGCCCAGGCGCTGGGCCTCGCGGTTCATCATCTGCGCGAACATCTCCTCGGACCCGGCAACGGCCTCGGCGAGCGCGATGCAGGCATCGTTGCCAGACTGTGTGATCATGCCATGCAATAGTTCGTCCACCTTCACCGGTTTTCGCGGCTCGATGAACATGCGCGAGCCGTCTGCCTTCCAGGCGCGCTCCGATACCGGCACCACCTGCTCCAGCGTCAGCGTTTTCTGCCTCAGCGCCGAGAACGCCAGGTAGGCGGTCATCAGTTTGGTGAGCGAAGCCGGTTCAACGCGTTCGTTCTCGTTTGCGCTGACAATCGCTTGAGCGCTGTTGAAGTCGTACAGCAGCCAGGCCTTGGCGGCAATCGGAGGCGGAGGCGGGATGTCCGCCAATGCGAGGACGGGGATAAGCAGCAGGAGGGCCAGCAGGCGTGTCATGAGGGCGGCGCAAAGGTTCAAATTATACCAGCCGAGGAAGGGTGTCCCACGCCTTCCTCGGCCGCTCATGCTCGCCAAGCGAGGGGACCGGTTCGGCAATTCCGAGACGGCCGCTTATTTATTTACCAGCAGCGGTTTGAAATCGAGTTCGGCGCGGATTTTCTCGGCTATCGCATTGGCCTCCTTGCGGCTGCGGTAAGGACCTAGATGCAGGCGGAACAGCTTGCTGCTAACCTGGATCTGGACCGGCTGGCCCAACCAGGAGAGCTCCTTTTGGATTTTCTGGCGAAAGCTTTCGGCATTCGCGCGCGCGGAGAAAGCGCCCAGTTGTAGATAGATGCCCGCGGTTTCGGCCGTTACCGGAATCGCCGGTTCGGTGGCAACTGGCGCTTCGGCGGGCGGCGCCGATTCGGCGAGCACGATGGCCTCCACTTCGACCGCAGCGATGCCGGATTCAGCGAAGCCGAGCTTGTAGGCCGCGGCGAACGACAGGTCCATCATGCGTCCGGAGGAAAACGGTCCGCGGTCGTTGATACGCACCACCGCCGACTTGCCGTTTTGCAGATTGGTGACGCGGGCGTAGCTCGGGACCGGCAGCGTGGGATGCGCCGCGCTCATGGCATACATGTCGTAGATTTCGCCGCTCCAGGTGCGCTGGCCGTGGAACTTGCGGCCGTACCACGAGGCCGTGCCCTGTTTCCTGTGCGCGGAAAATTCCTTCTCCGGCAGGTATTCCTTGCCGAACACGACGTAGGGCTCGTTGGCGTGGGGGTGCAGGGGTTCGGGCTTGGGCTGGGCGTCGGCGATGGCCTCCAGATCGACCGGTGGCGCGCCGTCTGGGCCGTCGTCCTTGTAATACCCGCCGGGGCGGCGTAGCAACTGCCCAAGGGGAATGCTGGCCGGCGTCGCCGGCGCGGCCTGCGGCGCTGTGCCCTGCTGCGGCAGGCCGGCGCAGCCGCACAGCGGCAGGACCAGGCAAAGGGCGAATAGATTGTGTTTCATGCCGCTAACGCACTACCACGACCGGTTTGAATTGCAGCGCCTCGCGGATTTTCTCGGCCATGCCGTTGGCCTCGTCGCGGTTGCGATAGGGGCCCAGACGCAGGCGGAACATGCCGTCGCGCGAGTAAACTTGGATCGCGTCATTGAGCCATGCGAGCTGCTGATAGACGCGGATGCGGAAATTTTCGGCGTTGTCGCGCCCGGAAAAGGCGCCAAGCTGCAGGTAGATGCCGCTCGCCTCGGCATCGACGGGAATCGTTTGCACCGGCTTGGCAGACTCGGACTGCAACGCGCTCGCCGCCGCCAGAATCGCCGGGGCCATCGCTTGCTTTTCGGCAACCGGCTGCTCTGCACTGGACCGCGGCGCCGCCGCGGTCACTGCTGGTACCGCCAGCCGCCGTCTTGCGGCGATCATGAGCAGGTCCTCGCGCGTGATGGCTTCGACCTCGACGGATGCGCTGCCGGCCCCGGCGTAGCCGAGTTTGTACGCAGCGGCGTAGGACAAATCGACCAATCGTCCGGAATGAAACGGCCCACGGTCGTTGACGCGCACGATCACGCTGCGGCCGTTGGCGAGGTTGGTCACGCGGGCGTAGCTCGGGATCGGCAGCGTCGTGTGCGCGGCGCTCATGGCGTACATGTCGTAGGGCTCGCCGCTGGAGGTGCGCTGGCCGTGGAATTTGCGGCCGTACCAACTGCCGATGCCGCGCTGCCGGTAGGGCGCGAGCGTCCGGTAGGGCACGTACTGCAGGCCGAATACGGTGTAGGGATTGTTGGCAAAGCGGTGTAGCGGCTCGAGCCTGGGCTCGGCATCCTCGATTTGATCCAGGTTCGCCGGCGGATTGTCGCCTGGGCCGTCGTCCTGGTAATAGCCGCCACCGCCGCCGCGCGGCGCCGTGGCGGCGGTGGCAGGCTTGGGCGCAATGACACCGGTATCGCGTTCGACCGTGGTCCGCTTGGGCGCACTGCCGCACGCGGCCAGGATCAGCGCGGCAGCGAGTGCAAGCAGAGGGCGTAGCGCAAAGAAGCCGAAGGTGTTCTTCGCGCCCCTTGCATTTCTTTGCCGAGACTGCGTTTCCCTGCTCAAGTCTGTACCAGCTTGCGGTGCCTGTGGATGCTCATCAGTATGCCGATGCCGAGGAACAGCGTCACCAGCGCGGTGCCGCCGAAGGATACCAGCGGCAGCGGCACGCCCACCACCGGCAGGATGCCGCTGACCATGCCGACGTTGACGAAGACGTAGGTGAAAAACGTCAGCGTCACGGACCCGGCCAGGAGCCGCGCGAAAAAAGTGGGCGCATTGGCGGCGATCGTCAGGCCGCGGCCGATCAGCAGCAGGTACAGCAGCAGCAGCAGGCAGTTGCCGATCAGGCCGAATTCCTCCGAGAATACGGCGAAGATGAAGTCGGTGGAGCGCTCCGGGATGAACTCCAGGTGCGCCTGCGTGCCTTTCAGCCAGCCCTTGCCGGCGAGCCCGCCCGAGCCGACGGCGATGACCGACTGAATAATGTGATAGCCCGCCCCCAGCGGGTCGGAGGTCGGATCGAGCAAGGTCAGGATGCGGCGGCGCTGATAGTCGTGCATCAGCGACCACAGGAAAGGCAGGCTGGCGCAGGCTGCGAGCGCGAGGCCGATCAGAATTTTCCAGGCGAGCCCGGCGAGGAAAATTACGTAGAAACCCGCTGCCGTCACCAGCAGCGCGGTGCCCAGGTCGGGCTGGCGGGCGATCAGCAGCACCGGCGCGGCGAGCAGCAGGCTGGCGACGAAGTAGTCGCGCAGCCTCAGTGTCGCCTCGTGCTTATGAAAATACCAGGCCAACATCAGCGGCATGGCGATTTTCATGATCTCGGAAGGCTGGATGCGGGTGAGGCCTACGTTCAGCCAGCGGCGCGCGCCGTTGACAACGTCGCCGAACAGTGCCACCGCGACGAGCAGCGCGAGGCCGAGCGCGTAGGTGGGGAGAGCGAAGCGCATCAGCGTCTGCGGCTGGAACTGCGCCACCGCCCACATCACGCCGAGCGCCACCAGGATGCTGGCCGCCTGGCCGGCGACGCGGGACGGCGTTTCGTGCGCGGCGCTCGCCAGGGTGATAATGCCAAGCAGCAGCAACGCGAATGCGAGCGCGAACAGCGGCGCATCGATCTTGTCGATGAAGCGCAGCCACAGCGTTCTAATCATCGTCGTCGTCCCCGGGTACCTCTGCGGCAGGTTTGTCGATGCGCTTGCCGAGCAGATAATAGTCCAACACCTGGCGCGCGACCGGCGCCGCCGCACGCGCGCCGAAGCCGGCGTTTTCCACCACTACCGCGAGCGCGATCTTCGGGCTTTCCAGCGGAGCGAAGGCGATGAACAGGGCGTGATCGCGGTGGCGCTCGGCCACGCGCTTTTCGTCGTATTTCTCGTTCTGCTTCAACGCCACCACCTGCGCCGTGCCGGTCTTGCCGGCGCTGGTGTATTCGGCCTTGGCGAAGGCGCGCGCACCCGTGCCCTCGGTGTTCACGCCGGCCAGGGCGCGCTTGATGAATTCGATATGCTCCGGTTTCAGCTTAAGATCGCGCGCCACCTTGGGTTCGACCAGGGCGCGTTCGCCGCTCCTGATGTTCTCGATGTAATTGACCAGGTGCGGGCGGTAGATGACGCCGTTGTTGGCGATCGCCGCCATCGCCTGCGCCATCTGCAGCGGCGTGTAGGCGTTGTAGCCCTGGCCGATGGCGATGCTGATGGTTTCGCCGGCATACCATTTCTGTTGCTCGGGTTTCCTGAAACGTTTGCGTTTCCACTCCTGCGAAGGCAGCACGCCGGTCGCCTCGCCCTCCACGTCGATGCCGGTTTTCGCGCCGAAGCCGAATTGGCCGATGATGCGGGCGATGTTGTCGATGCCGAGGTCGTTGCCGAGCACATAGTAGTAAGTGTCGCAGGAGACGACGATGGACTTGTACATGTCGACCGTGCCGTGGCCGCCGACCTTGTCGTCGCGGAAACGGTGATTGCCGAACTGGAAAAAGCCGGGATCGTGGATCGTCTGTTGCGGCGTGCGTTTGCCCAGTTCGAGCGCGCCCAGCGCCAGGTAGGGTTTGAAGGTGGAACCGGGCGGATAGGTGCCGGCGAGCGCGCGGTTCACCATCGGGCGGTCTGGCGAAGTGTTGAGCAGCTCCCAACTGGCCGGGTCGATACCGTCGACGAACAGATTCGGATCGAAACCGGGCTTGGAGACGAAGGCCAGTATGCCGCCGGTGGCCGGCTCGATCGCCACCAGCGCGCCGCGATTTTCGCCGAAAGCCTTCTCGGCGACTTGCTGCAGGCGGATGTCCAGCGTCATCACCAGGTTGTTGCCCGAGGTGGGGGAGGTGCGCGAGAGCGTTCTCACGCCGCGCCCGCCCGAGTCCACTTCGACCTGCTCGTAGCCGGTGATGCCGTGCAGTTCGCTCTCGTAGCTTTGCTCCAGCCCGGTCTTGCCGATGTGGTCCGTGCCCTTGTAGTTGGCGGTCAGGTCCGCGTCCTCGATGTGCTGTACGTCGCGCTCGTTGATGCGGCCGATGTAGCCGACCAGGTGCGAGGCCAGTTCGTTCAGGGGATACTGCCGGAACAAGCGCGCCTGGATGTCGACACCGGGGAAGCGGTAACGGTTGACCGCGAACTTGGCCACCTCTTCGTCGCTCAGGCGCGTGCGGATGGGCAGGCTGTCTGCGCCCTTGGCTTCGATCCTCAAACGCTTGAAGCGGGTGCGGTCGCTCGCGCGGATCTCGATGATCGCGGCCAGCTCGTCGATGGTCTTCTCCAGATCCGCGACCTTGCCCGGGAAAATCTCCAGCGTGTAGGCCGAGTAGTTACGCGCCAGCACGGTGCCGCTGCGGTCGAGAATCAGCCCTCGATTGGGCATGATGGGCACGATGGAGATACGGTTGTCCTCGGCCTTGGTGCGGTAGTAGTCGTACTGCAGTACCTGCAGGTAGACCAGGCGCACCAGCAGCAGCGAGAAGGCGGCGAGCACGAAAATGCCGGCGATGCCGATGCGCAGCTGAAAAAAGTACAACTCGCGCTGGTGGTCCTTGAATTCGGCTAGATGCATGCTAGCGGCTGGAAACTAGAGACTGGAAACCGGAGAAAAGCAGCTCTTGCCGAGCATAAGGGAGCGCGTAATGTAAGGCCAGTTCGTCGAATTTCGCATGGTTTTTCCTAGTTTCTAGTCTCTAGTTTCCAGTCTCTAGATAGGCCTATTCTCATCCATCATTTCCGCCCGCCGCTGCGGCAGCAGCAGTAGGAAGCTCAGCACCGGCCACAGCGCCGCGCAAATGAAACTGCCGGCGAAATAGGTCCAGCCGGGGAAGCCGGCGCCGGCGGCGATCCGTATCACCAGCGTCAGCACCTGCGTCGACAACAGCAGCAGCAGCAAGTGCAGCGCCTGTTGCCACAGCGGAAACCAGAGGATGCGCCGGTGCACGGCGAGGGCGAGGAAAGCGAGCACCGAGTAGCCGAGCGCGTGTTGGCCGAGCAGCGCGCCGTTGCCGACGTCGAGCAGGAGGCCCAGTGTCCAGGCGACACCGATGCCGACCCGGCGCGGCTGGTGGATGCACCAGAAGGCGAGCACCGCGGCGGTGAGGTCCGGCACGCCCGCGCTATTGCGCCAGGGCAACAGGTTGAACAGCAGCGCCAGCGCCACGGTCAGCACGATGAAGCTGACTTTGGCTGGCAGCAGGATGCGCTGCGCTTGCCGTTGCAGCTCCATGTTATTCGCGCTTCCTCGAGCGCTTGCTCCTGGACGGCTTCTGCGCCGGTTGCTCGGCTTCCGCCGGCGGCGGCGCTTTGGCTTCGCCCGACAGTACCAGCAACTGGCGATAGCGCTCGGTGCCCGCGGTCGGCGCGAGGGTGATCTTGGCAAAAGCATACGCCGCGTCGCGCTCGATGCGCGCCACCGTGGCCACCGGCAGTCCCGGCGGGTAAGTGCCGTCTATGCCCGAGGTGACCAGCGTGTCGCCGTTACGGATGTCGGCATTGGCGGCCATGAAGCGCAGGTCGAGCATGCCGCCCTCGGCGCCGCCGTAGGCGACCGCGCGCAGCCCGTTTCTTTGCACCTGCAACGGGATCGCTTGGTCCTTGTCGGAGAGCAGCGTCACTTCGCTCATGAGCAGATACACGCGCGTCACCTGGCCGATCACGCCGACGTCGTCGATCACCGGCTGGCCCGCCTGGATGCCGTTGTGCGAGCCCTTGTCGATCACCACCTTGCGCGAAAACGGGTCGCGTCCGGCGTAGAGGATCTCGGCAAACACCGATTTGCCCGGCAGCCGCTCCTGTGCTTCGAGCAAGCGGCGCAACTGATTGTTCTCCTCCTTCAGCGCCTCCAGTCGCAGCAGCTCCGGCGCAGCGCGCAGCGCTTTCGTCTTCAGCGCGGCGTTCTCCTCCTGCAGCGCCGCGGTGCTGCCGAAGTAATTGGCCACGCCGTGGAACAAGTCCACCGGCGCCATGGCGACGCGCTGTATCGGGTAGGCGGCGAACGCCACCACCTGGCGTACGCCTTCGGCATAGCGAAAGCGCGCGTCGAGCACCATCAGCAGGACGGCGAGCGAAACGAAGAAGCTGAGGCGGACCAGGGGTGCCGGGCCACGGTTGAAGAACGGTGGCGGCTGGTGTTCCATGCGGGCGCTAACGTGCAACGGACGACGGGTGATGAGTCGGGCGACGGAGCGGGCCTTTACTCATAAGCCGTCACCCATCACCGGGTTCAGTCATTGGTGAAGATCGAGCCGAGCTTGTCCATTTTCTCGAGCGCCTTGCCCGAGCCGCGCACCACGCAGGTGAGCGGGTCGTCGGCCACGATCACCGGCAGCCCGGTCTCCTCCATCAGCAGGCGGTCGATGTCGCGTAAGAGCGCGCCGCCGCCGGTGAGCACCATGCCCTTCTCGGCGATGTCCGCGCCCAGTTCCGGCGGGGTGTGCTCGAGGGCGGATTTCACCGCGCTGACGATGTTGTTCAGCGGATCGGTCAGGGCTTCCAGGATCTCATTCGAGGAAATGGTGAAGCTGCGCGGAATGCCCTCGGCGAGGTTGCGGCCTTTCACTTCCATCTCGCGCACCTCCGAGCCGGGAAAGGCGGAGCCGATTGCCTTCTTGATGTTCTCGGCCGTGGTTTCGCCGATCAGCATGCCGTAGTTGCGGCGGATGTAGTTGATGATGGCCTCGTCGAACTTGTCGCCGCCGACGCGCACGCTGCCCGAGTAGACCATGCCGCCGAGGGAGATTACGCCCACCTCGGTGGTGCCGCCGCCGATGTCCACCACCATCGAGCCGGTTGCTTCGGCCACCGGAAGATCGGCGCCGATCGCCGCGGCCATCGGTTCCTCGATTAGGAAAACCTGCGAGGCACCGGCGCCGATCGCCGACTCGCGGATGGCGCGCCGCTCGACCTGGGTCGAACCGCAGGGCACGCAGATGATGATGCGCGGACTGGGCGACAACAGGCGCGAAACATGCACCTTTTTGATGAACAGCTTCAGCATCTGCTCGGTCACGGTGAAGTCGGCGATCACGCCGTCCTTCATCGGCCGTATGGCGACGATGTTGCCGGGCGTCTTGCCGAGCATTTGCTTGGCTTCCTTGCCCACCGCCTGAATGGTTTTCTTGCCGCTGGGACCGCCTTCCTGGCGGATTGCGACGACCGATGGTTCGTCGAGCACGATGCCCTTGCCGCGCACGTAGATCAGCGTGTTGGCGGTGCCCAGGTCGATGGCCAGGTCATCGGAAAAATAACCGCGTAAAAATCCGAACATTTGCTCGTGTTCCGTTCCGGGTAAGGGCTGGTAAATGCGTTATAATACCGCACTTTAACGCACCGTTTGCACGCAAATTCCATGTCCTTGTCTTTGCCGGAAGTTAAGCGGGTCGCCTTGCTCGCCCGCATTGAAATTACTGCTGGCGAGGCGGAGGCGGTACAAGGCCAGTTGAATAACATATTTAAGCTCATCGAGCAGATGCAATCGGTCGATACCCGGGGCATCACTCCAATGGCGCACGCCCAGGACGTGGCGCAACGCCTGCGCGAGGACCGAATCACAGAAACCGACCAGCACGCACTCTACCAGTCCATCGCACCGCAGGTGGAAAATGGGCTGTACCTGGTGCCGAAGGTAATCGAATAGGGAGAAGAGAGGGGAGAGGGGGGAGGAGTGGGAGGTCGCGGTTTTTTCGCCTCCCTCCTTCCCCTCTCCCCTCCCGCCATGATCAACGCCAGCCTCAAACAGCTCTCCGCGCAGCTCGCGCAAAAGAAGATCTCCAGCGTCGAGCTGACGCAGTTTCATCTGGATCGCATCGCGCGGCTCAATCCCGGGCTTAACGCATTCGTCACCGTCGATGCCGCCAGGAGCCTGGCGCAGGCGCGCGCCGCCGACGCGCGGATTGCGGCGGGGAAGGCGCAGCCGCTAACCGGCATTCCGGTCGCGCACAAGGACATTTTCTGCGCCAAGGGCTGGCTTACCACCTGCGGCTCTAAAATGCTCGCCAATTTTGTCAGCCCGTACGATGCGCACGTGGTAGAGCGCTTGAACGCGGCCGGAGCGGTGATCCTGGGCAAGACCAACATGGATGAGTTTGCCATGGGCTCTTCCAGCGAAACCAGCTTCTGGGGGCCGGTGAGAAATCCCTGGGACCAGACCCGGGTTCCGGGCGGCTCCAGCGGCGGTTCGGCCGCGGCGGTGGCCGCGCGCATGGCGCCGGCGGCGATCGGCACCGATACCGGCGGCTCCATCCGCCAGCCCGCTGCTCTTTCCGGTATTTGCGGTCTCAAGCCTACCTACGGCGTGGTTTCGCGCTACGGCATGATCGCTTTCGCCTCCAGCCTGGACCAGGGCGGGCCGATGGCGAAAAGCGCGGAGGACCTCGCCCTGATGCTGAACATCATGGCGGGTTTCGATGCGCGCGACTCGACCAGCCTGGAACGGCCGGCGGAGGACTACGCGCGCGTGCTCGAGGCGCCCCCCAGGGGAGATCGCGCCAAGCCGCTCAGGGGCTTGCGCATCGGCGCGCCGAAGGAATATTTCGGCGCAGGTCTGGGCAGCGACGTCGGGGCCGCCGTGGAAGCGGCGCTCGCGCAATTCGAAAAACTGGGCGCGCAGCGCGTTGCCGTCAACCTGCCCAACGCCGCGCTGTCGGTGCCTGCCTATTACGTGATCGCACCGGCCGAAGCATCAAGCAACCTGTCGCGTTTCGACGGCGTGCGCTACGGTTATCGCGCCACCGACTACGCCGACCTCGCCGACATGTACCGCAAAAGCCGGGCGCAGGGTTTCGGCGCCGAAGTGAAGCGGCGCATTCTCATCGGCACCTACGTGCTGTCGCACGGCTATTACGACGCCTACTATCTAAAGGCGCAGAAAATCCGCCGTTTGATCGCCCAGGATTTCGTCCAAGCGTACGAGCAATGCGACCTGATCATGGGGCCGACCTCCCCCAATGTTGCGTTCACGCTCGGCGCCAAGGCATCCGATCCGGTCGAGATGTACCTCAATGACATCTACACCGTCGCGGCGAACCTCGCCGGCCTGCCGGCAATGTCGATTCCCTGCGGCTTCGGCGAGGGCGGCATGCCGGTAGGGCTGCAGTTGGCCGGCAACTATTTCACCGAGGCGCGCATGCTGCAGGCCGCTCACCGGTATCAGCTTGCCACCGACTGGCATCTGCGGCAGCCGGCGGGGGTGGAGTAAGCGATGGACTGGGAAACCGTCATCGGGATCGAGACCCACGCGCAGCTCTCGACCGTGTCGAAAATCTTTTCCGGTGCCGCGACCCGCTTCGGCGCGGCGCCCAACGTCCAGGCTTGCGCCGTGGACATCGCGCTGCCGGGGGTGTTGCCGGTGCTGAACAAGGGGGCGGTGGAAAGAGCCGTTCGATTCGGTTTGGCTGTCGGCGCGGACATCAACCGCCGCTCGGTGTTCGCGCGCAAGAATTATTTCTATCCCGACCTGCCCAAGGGTTATCAAATCAGCCAGTACGAACTGCCGGTGGTGCGGGGCGGGTCGCTGTCGATGCTGGTCAAGGACGGCGAGAAGACCGTGCGGCTCACGCGCGCCCACCTGGAAGAGGATGCGGGAAAATCCTTGCACGAGGCCGCGGGAAACGCGCATTCGGCGCTCAGCCACGGTATGAGCGGCATTGACCTAAACCGTGCCGGCACGCCACTGCTGGAAATCGTGACCGAGCCCGACATGAGGAGCGCGGAGGAAGCCGTGGCCTATGCCAAGACGCTGCACGCGCTGGTGCGCTGGATCGGCATTTGCGACGGTAACATGCAGGAGGGGTCGTTCCGCTGTGACGCCAATGTCTCGGTGCGGCCCAGGGGCTCCGCGGTGCTAGGCACGCGCTGCGAGATCAAGAACCTCAATTCCTTCCGCTTTCTGGAAGAGGCGATCAATTACGAAGTGCGCCGCCAGATCGAATTGCTCGAAGACGGCGGTACGGTGGCGCAGGAAACCCGCCTCTACGATCCGGACCGCAGGGAAACGCGCTCGATGCGTTCGAAGGAGGAGGCGCACGACTACCGCTATTTTCCCGACCCCGACCTGCTGCCCCTGGACATAAGCGCCGAAACGATAGAACAGATTCGATCGGAACTGCCGGAATTGCCGCAGGCCAAGCGCGAGCGGTACCAAAACGATTTTGGCTTATCGGCCTATGACGCTGGCGTTTTGACGCAGTCACGCGAGAATGCCGAGTACTTTGAGGACATGGTAAATCGTCTCGGAAGACCTGCGGTGAAAGCTTGCGCCAATTGGATTACGGTAGAGCTTGCTGCGGCGGTCAACAGAGCAGGTATTGAAATCGCGCAATCGCCAGTATCTAGTGAGCAGCTAGCGTGGCTAATCGTTCGAATTGATGATGGAACAATCTCTTCAAGGGCCGCGAAAGACGTTTTTCAAGCGCTTTGGCAGCGAGAGAATATTGCTGTGGCTGTGCTTAGTGCCCCTCGTCCATCATTGCATTCGAGCGTCAAGTCCGCCGCGCGGGACGACATTGACAATATTATCGAGCAACTGGGCCTGAAGCAGATTTCGGATACCGGCGCGCTCGAAGACGTTATTGTTCAAGTTCTGGCCGCCAACCAAAAATCGGTCGAGGAATACCGGGCGGGCAAGGAGAAGGCTTTTAATGCGCTTGTCGGCCAGGCGATGAAAGCGACCAAGGGCAAGGGCAATCCGGCCCTGATCAACGGCATCCTGAAGAAAATACTGGCGCGCTGACTATTTCTTCGGCGGCGTTGCGGCCTTTGATTTTGCGCCCGTCAGCTCCAGGTAGCGCCGCTTGTCCTCATCATACTTGGCGTTGATATCGCCCAGCTCCTTCTTCTTCGCCGCCATCGCGTCCTGCTGCCCCTTGAGGTCGATTTCGTTGTTCTTGATGTCATCCTGAAGCTTTTTCGGCATCGGCTTCTTGACGTAGAATTCCTTTTCAGCCGCCAGTTTCTGGGCGCGTTTTTGCGCCTCTTCGATGCGTTTCTCTATCTCCTTCGTCGCTTCTGCGGCCTGCCGCAGCGCGCGCTGCCGGCCGTCTTCGATGTCCTTTTCGCTCGAATAGGTGTTGAGCAGGGCCTGATTCTTGCGCTTCTCTTCCTTCGCCCGCTCCTCGTCCTCTTTCTTGCGTTTTTCCTCGGCTTCGCGCGTTGCGATCTGCTCCGGTGTCAGGGCGGCTTCCCGTTTTTTCACCACCGTGCCCTGCTTGGACAACTCATCCATCTCCTTGCCCAGGCATTCGGCAGGCGGTGTCTGGGTGTAGTAGGTCTTCCCCTTGCTGTCCTTGCACTTGTACACGGCCTGTTGCGCAGACGCGGGTTCCGCCGCGAGCGCGACGATGGTTGCCAGAATTGCGATTTGCAGTTTAAACATGTGCGTCCGCTCCGTAGAGTTGGCGGTAACGTTCAATCTCGATCAACTGTTGCGCGAGATCGGGTTTGGCGCCGAGAAATTGCACCAGATCATCGAGGTCGGCGATGGCGACGACCGGCAGGCCGATGGTATCACGCACCTCCTGCACGGCGGAGCGCTCGCCCGTGCCGCGCTCCAGGCGGTCGAGCGCGATGGCCACGCCGCAGGGAATCGCGCCCTCGGCGCGGATCAGCGCGACAGATTCGCGCACCGAGGTGCCCGCGGAGATTACGTCGTCCACGATCAGCACCCGGCCGGCGAGCGGCGCGCCGATAACGCGGCCGCCTTCGCCGTGATCCTTGGTTTCCTTGCGGTTGAAGCTGTAGGGGACGTTGCGCCCGGCCTGCGCCAGCGCGATGGCCACGCTGGCGACAAGCGGGATCCCCTTGTACGCGGGGCCGAACAGCATGTCGAATGGGTGGTCCGTGGCGAGGATGGCATTGGCGTAAAATTGACCGAGACGCCCGAGCATTGCGCCGTCATTGAACAGGCCGGCGTTAAAAAAATAGGGCGACATGCGCCCCGCCTTGGTCTTGAACCGGCCGAAGCGCAGCACGCCGCAATCGATACAGAAGGAGATGAACTGTTTGCGAAATTCCGACATTTGCCGATCCCGGTGCGCGCGGCTGGGCGCCTGAAATCCAGCCATGTTACGCATAATCACGCTCAATCTCAACGGCATACGCTCGGCCGTGAGCAAAGGCTTGCTCGATTGGCTCGCGGCTCAGAAAGCCGATGTGGTGTGCATGCAGGAGGTGAAGGCGCAGTTGACCGATCTCGCCCCCGCAATGCTCAACCCCCGTCCCTATTCGGGCTACTTCGACTGCGCCGAAAAAAAGGGCTACAGCGGCGTCGGCCTGTATTGCCGCGAGCGGCCGGACAAGATCATGACCGGCTTCGGTTCCAGGGAGTTCGATGCCGAAGGCCGCTATCTACGCGCCGATTACGGCAAGCTGAGCGTGATTTCGGTCTATCTGCCTTCGGGCTCGAGCTCGGACGAGCGCCAGCAAGCGAAATTCCGCTTCATGCGGGAGTTCATGCCGCATCTAGCCAAGCTCAAGGCGAGCGGCAGGGACATCGTGATCTGCGGCGATTGGAATATCGCGCACAAGGAGATCGACCTGAAGAACTGGCGCGGCAATCGGAAGAATTCCGGTTTTCTGCCCGAGGAGCGAGCCTGGCTCGGCAAGGTGTTCGGCGAGCGGGGCTGGGTGGATGTATACCGCCTCCTGCACCCGGACACCACAGGCGAGGCCTATACCTGGTGGTCAAACCGCGGCCAGGCCTGGGCCAAGAACGTGGGCTGGCGCATCGACTATCACATCGCCACGCCGGGGATCGCAGCCAAGGCGAAGAAGGCCGCGATCTACAAGCAGCAGCGCTTCAGCGACCACGCGCCGCTTATGATCGACTACGATTTTTAACGCGCCTACGCCGTGCTGCTGCCGGGGGGCAGGTTCTTGCGCAGGTTGTTCTGCCGGCGCCGGTCCAGCCACCAGGCGAGCGCCGGCAGCACGACGAACGAACCGGGCATCACCATCACTGCGAGATAGGGGCTGACCATGGACAGCCGGCGCAAGTGGGTGACGATCTGGCGCTTGTCCTCCGCCGACCATTTCTGCTTGTTGCGCGGCTTCATCAACAAGGGCATCAGGCCGGTTATCTGCACGACTTCGCCGAGAACGTATTTTCGTTCCCGGTCCATCATTTCCATCACGGTCCCGACGATGACTGGCTTGCGCATGCGCTAGACCGCGATTTTCCGGGTCAACCAGCGATAACCCCGCCAAATTCCCCAGGCTCGCCGCGCCCATTTGAACGCGAGGCGCGGGCGTAGCAGCGCAAACACCAGCATGGCGCCGGCAAAGAGGGGCGGGCGCGAGATGACATAGCGTACGGCCCCGATGCAGAGGTCGGCGAAGCCCAGCGGTTGCGCCCACGACTGCAGCGTCTGCGCCACGTCGGCGCGTTCACGCGCGGCGCGCTCGATCAGGCGCGCGCGCTTGGCCTCGATCGCGAGGAGGCGCTGGTTCACGTTTCCGGTTCCCGCAGCATGGCCCGGTCCTTGACCAGTTCGCCGCGCGTGATCGCGAACGGCTTGGGCCGCGTTTTCGCCTTGTCGCGCAGGATCCAGCCTAACAGCGCGCCCGCGGCAATGAACCCGGCGGCGAGAATGCCGATCGCGGCGAGCCTGTGCGTGTCCCAGTAATAGACCACCACCAGGGCGACGCATAGCACGATGCCCATGCCAAGGCAGAACGCCGCGGCCAGCGCAATGAGCAGCAGTTGCTCCAACCGCATCCGCTCTTCTTCAATCTCGGTGGCGAGGATTTCCAGGCGCGTCTGCGCCGCGCCGAGCAGCTTGCCCGCCAGATGCTTGATCGAACGCAGAAGGCCGCCACGCGCGGCGGCGCCTTCTCTTTCCGCCATGACTAGCGGCGGCTGATCAACATGCCGATGACCAGGCCGACGGCGGCAGCAATGCCCACTGCCCCCCAGGGATGATCGTGCACGTAATCGTCGGTGGCGCGCGCGGCGGCCTTGGTCTTGTCGATCACGATTTCCTCCGCCCGCGACAGCTTGTCTTTGGCGGCGCGCAGGCTTTCCTGAATGCGCTCGCGCGCGACGACCGCTTTTTCGCCCATCTGGCCGGCGGTGGCGCGCAGCAATTCTTCCGCGTCGGCGATCACGACCCTCAAGTCGGTCGCAAGTTTTTCCCGGGATACATCTGTGCCGTTACTCATTATAATTTACCTCTCTCACTATGAAATTCCGCTCCTGCAGAAGCGCCGGCGGAAGGCTCTCAAGGCTACCGGCTTTCTCTCGTTAAATCAACCTTAGCCGAGCGCAACGCAGGTAGAATCGGCTCCATGCCATCGCCCTATCTGGAAATCCTGCGCAGTCCGCGCATCGCCGCCGTCCTGCTGCTCGGGTTTTCCTCCGGCCTGCCGCTGGCGCTGACTGGAGGCACGTTGCAAGCCTGGCTCACCGTCGCCGGCGTTGACATCGTGACCATCGCCTGGTTTTCCTGGATCGGCATCCCCTATCTGCTGAAATTCCTCTGGTCCCCATTGATGGACCGCTATATGCCGCCGTTCCTCGGCCGCCGGCGCGGCTGGATGCTGTTGGCGCAACTGGCGCTGATCCTAGGCATCGCCGCCATGGCCTTCGCGTCGCCCTACGCGGACCTCTGGCTGCTCGGCTGCCTGGCGCTATGGGTGGCGTTCATGTCGGCGTCGCAGGACATCGTCATCGACGCCTATCGCGCCGATTTGCTGCCGGCGCAGGAGCGCGGCATGGGCGCGGCGGTGGGCGTGCTCGGCTACCGCATCGCGATGCTGGCTTCGGGCGGGCTCGCCCTGATACTGGCCGACCAGATCGGCTGGCGCCAGACGTTTTACGCGATGGCCGCGCTGATGGGCGTCGGCCTCGCGACCAGCCTCGCCGCGCCCGAACCCGCGGTGGTCGGAACGCCGCCGCGCAGCCTGCGCGAGGCCGTGGTCGAACCGCTGAAGGATCTCCTGCTGCGGCCGGGCGCGCCGCAATTGCTTGCCCTGATCGCTTTGTACAAATTCGGCGACGCGCTCGCCGGCACGCTGACGACGGCATTTCTCCTTCGCGGCATCGGCTTTTCTCTCACTGACGTGGGCACCATCAACAAAGGCCTGGGACTGGCTTCGCTGCTGGCGGGCGGCCTCGTCGGCGGCCTGTTGCTGGTGCGCATGAGTCTCACCCGCGCGCTGCTCGCGTTCGGCGTGCTGCAGGCGATATCCAACCTGTCGTTTGCAGTGCTCGCCTGGGCGGGCAAGAGCTACCCGCTGCTCGTGTTCGCGGTCGGTTTCGAAAACCTGGCAAGCGGCATGGGCACCGCGGCCTTCGTCGCGTTCGCCATGGCGCTATGCAAGCACAGCTTCAGCGCCACCCAATACGCCCTGCTGTCAGCGCTCGCCTCGCTAGGGCGCATCCTGTTCGGCCCGGTTACCGGCGGCCTGGTCGAGGCCATGGGCTGGGCGAATTTCTTCGTGCTCACCTTCGTCGCCGCGCTGCCGGGACTGTGGCTGGTGTGGCAACTGCGCGAGCGGATCGCCGAGGTGGCCGCGGCGCAGCCCCAGGCGGCTTGAACACTCACTTCTTCTCGAAGCGGTAAACCGCCACGCTGCCGCGCAGGTTGGGGGCGATACGAACCGGGCGGCCTTGCTCCTGCATGACGACGCGCTCGAGGATGCGCACGCCGTGGCTCGCGCAGAAATCCTCGAAGTCGGCCAGCGTGCACAGGTGCACGTTGGGCGTGTTGTACCACAGGTAGGGCAGCACCTCGGACACCGGCATGCGGCCGCGCATGACCTGCAGGCGCTGCGGCCAGTAGCCGAAGTTGGGAAACGAGACGATGCCCTGGCGCCCGACGCGCAGCATCTCCATGATGATCTCCTCGGTGTGGCGCATGGCCTGCAGCGTTTGCGACAGGATGACGTAATCGAACGAACCGGCGTCGAAACCCGCAAGGCCCGCTTCGAGGTCGCTCTGGATCACGTTGACGCCGTTCTTCACGCAGGCGAGCACGTTCGCGTCGCTGATTTCGATGCCATAGCCGCGCACCCCGCGGCTCTGCTTGAGGTAATTCAGCAAAACGCCTTCTCCGCATCCGAGGTCGAGCACGCTCGCACCCGGCGGCACCCAGGCCGCGATGGCGTCGAGATCGGCGCGGCCGTCGAGCGCCGGGACGGGGAGGGAAATGTTCATGTGCCGTTTCCCATGCCGAGTTCGCGCGCGACATTATCGAAATACGCCCGCACCAGCGCATGGTAACGCGCATCGTCGAGCAGGAAGGCGTCGTGCCCGTGCGGCGCGTCGATTTCGGCGTAGCAAACGTCGGCGCGGTTATCGAGCAGGGCCTTCACGATTTCGCGCGAGCGCGCCGGGGCGAAGCGCCAGTCAGAAGTGAACGAAGCCACGAGGAAGCGCGCCTTCGCCGGCGCGAGCGCCTTCGCGAGGTTGTCGCCGCAGGCCGCGGCCGGGTCGAAATAGTCGAGCGCCCGGGTGATGAGCAGGTAAGTGTTTGCGTCGAAGTATTCGGAGAACTTGTCGCCCTGATGGCGCAGATAGGATTCGACCTCGAAGTCCACGTCGAAGTGGAAATTGATCGCGCCCGAGCGCAGGCTGCGACCGAATTTTTCCATCATCGCGTCGTCCGACAGGTAGGTGATATGGCCGATCATGCGCGCCAAGCGCAGCCCGCTTCGCGGTACCACGTTGTAGGCGTAGTAGTCGCCGCCGTGGAAATCCGGATCGCTGGTGATGGCCTGGCGCGCTACCTCGTTGAAGGCGATATTCTGCGCCGACAGCTTGGGCGCCGCGGCGACGACGATGGCGTTCGCGATCCGCGCGGGATAGTCGATCGCCCATTGCAGCGCCTGCATCGCGCCGAGGCTGCCGCCCATCACCGCGGCGATGCGCTCGATGCCGAGCCGGTCGGCGAGCCGCGCCTGAGTCTCGACCCAGTCTTCGACGGTGATCACGGGAAAGCTCGAGCCGTAAGGCCTGCCGGTCTTGGGGTCGGTCGAAGCCGGGCCGGTGGAGCCGAAGCAGCCACCGAGGTTGTTCACCCCGATGACAAAGAACCTGTCCGTGTCCAGGGGCTTGCCCGGGCCGATCATGTTGTCCCACCAGCCGACCTTGTCCGGCTCCGCCGCGTAATAGCCGGCGACGTGGTGCGAAGCGTTGAGCGCGTGGCATACCAGCACCGCGTTGGACCCGGCGGCATTCAGCGTGCCGTAGGTTTCGTACATCAGATCGTAGGCGTCCAGCACCGCGCCGCTCCTGCATGCGAGTGGCGTATCGAAATGCATAGTCTGCGGCCGCACTGCGCCGACCGAACGCGGTTCGCTCATGTTGCCTCGAAAAAAAGCAAAAACCCGTTCAGCTTGCTCGCTAAACGGGTTTCCCGCGCTTTAGCCGTATTTGTTTTTCACTCGGTCAGGTGCAGGACCGGCGGCGCCCGCAAGCTGACCATCAAATCGGCGCTGGGATGAAAGATACCCGCGAAGGCGGGCGGCTGTCAATCGGCTTCGGCGGTCGCCGGCGAAAGCCGCGCCTCCTTGTTCACGCCATCGTTTGTCCGCTTGCGCCTTGTCCGGCTCAGGCGTTGGCGTTGAGTTTGTCGAGCAACTGCTGCGCCTTTTCCGGGTTCTCGACACGCAGGATCCGGTTCGCGAGTTGCGCGAGCTTGGCGAGGTCGGTCCTCAGCACCTGCTGCTTGATCGCGAGCAGGTTTGCCGGATGCATGGAAAACTGGCGCAACCCGAAGCCGAGCAACAGCCGCGTCAGCGTGACGTCGCCCGCCATTTCGCCGCACACCGCCACCGGCACCCGCATGCGTGCGCCGGTCCTGATGGTGTGGGCGATCAGATGCAGCACCGCCGGGTGCAGCGGGTTATACAGGTGCGATACGCTGTCGTCGGTGCGGTCTATGGCGAGGGTATACTGGATCAGGTCGTTGGTGCCGATGGAAAGAAAATCGAGTTTGCGCACGAACACGCCGAGAGCGAGCGCGGCCGCCGGCACCTCGATCATGCCGCCGATCTGGATGCCGCGGTCGTAGGGCAGATTCTGCTCGTCCAGCAATTCCTTTGATTGGGTGATCATGGCGAGCGCCTGTTCGATCTCGTGCGCGTGCGCCAGCATCGGAATCAGCAGGCGGATCTTGCCGTAGTTCGAAGCGCGCAGAATGGCGCGCAACTGCGTCAGGAACATCTGCGGCTCCGCCAGGCACAGCCGGATCGCGCGCAATCCCATCGCTGGGTTGGGCCCGCTCCTTGCGCCGCCGTTCACGGTCTTGTCCGTGCCCAGATCGAGCGTGCGTATGGTCACCGGCATGCCGTGCATCGCCTGCGCCACATGCCGGTAGGCTTCGAACTGCTCGTCTTCACTCGGCAAATCGTCGCGATTGAGGAACAGGAACTCGCTGCGGAACAGTCCCACGCCGGTGGCGCCGGACTCGCGCACCTGCTCGATGTCCTGCGGCAGCTCGATGTTGGCGTGCAGGTCTATGGCGGTGCCGTCGCGGGTGGTGGCAGGCGTCGCGCGGATGCGCTTCAGCTTCTGCCGCGCCAGCTCGAGCTCGCTCTGGCGCTGCTTGTACTCCTTGAGCACCAGCTCGTCCGGAGCAACGATGAGCACGCCGTGCACGCCGTCGACGATCACCAGCTCGCCTTCGCGCACCATCTGCCGCGCCGTGTGCGCGCCGACGATGGCCGGGATGTTGAGACTGCGCGCCACGATGGCCGTGTGGGAGGTGACGCCGCCCAGGTCGGTCACGAAGCCGGCGTACTGGTGCTGCTTGAACAGGATCATATCCGCCGGCGACAGGTCATGCGCCACCACGATCAGGCTTTTCTCGTGTGCGGGCGCGCCGCTCGCGCGGCCCGGCTGGGCCATCAGGACTTTGAGCACCCGCTCCACTACCTGCACCACGTCCGCCTTCCTTTCACGCAGGTAGGGGTCCTCGATTTTCTCGAATTGCGCCACCAGGTGGTCCATCTGCGCAACCAGAGCCCATTCGGCGTTGCAGTGCAGGCTACGGATCAACTCGCGCGGCGCGTGCGACAGGGTCGAATCATCGAGGATCATCAGATGCAGGTTGAGGAATGCGCCAAGCTCGGTCGGCGCGCTTGCGGGGACGCTGCGGCGCAGCGCCTGCAGCTCCGCGCGCACGTGTTCCACCGCCACCGAGAAGCGCATCACCTCCAGCTCGAGGTGCTCCGGCGCGATCGCATAATGCGCCACTTCCAGCCGCGCGCTGGAGATCAGGTGCGCCTGGCCGATCGCGATGCCGCCGCCCGCACCGGAGCCATGGAGGGTAAAGCTCACTCGTCTTCCCCGAATTTCCCGGCGATCAATTTCACGATCGCCTGCAACGCCGCGTCGGCGTCGCTGCCGTCGATTTCGATGCCGATCATGCTGCCCTTGCCGGCGGCGAGCATCATCACGCCCATAATGCTCTTGGCGTTGACGCGCCGGCCGTGACGCGTGAGCCAGATCTCGCTCTGATACCCGCTCGCCAATTGCGTTAGCTTGGCTGATGCGCGCGCGTGCAATCCCAGCTTGTTGACGATCTCAACCTCGGTTTGCGGCATTGCAGGCATCGGTATTCATGTGCACCACCCCCGCCTGCCCGCCGCTTATGGCTTTGGCGGTAACGGCGGCGAGCGGTTCTTCGCGATAGGTCAGGGCGCGGATCAGCATCGGCAGGTTGACGCCTGAGACGCCTTCGACCCTGCCCGGCGCGAGCAGGCGCGTGGCGATATTGGAGGGCGTGGCGCCGAGGATGTCGGTGAACACCAGCACGCCCTGGCCTTCGTCGAGCTGCTTCACCAGCTCCTCGGCCTGCGGCAGGATGGCCTCCGGATCATCGTGCATGGTGACGCCGAGCTGGCGCACCCGCGTCGGGCGCTTGGAGAGCACATGGCTTGCGCAATGGATCAGGGCTTCGCCGAACGCCCCGTGGGAAACAATCAGGATTCCGATCATTGCATTTACTCCGAAATTAGGCAATTAGCGTCGGCAGTCGCTTTAGGCGGCGCACGCTTTCTCCAGCGCGTCGATGAATATCCCGGCGACGTTGCAGCCGGTCTGCTCCCGGATTTCCTGAAAGCAGGTCGGGCTGGTGACGTTGATTTCGGTGAGGTAATCGCCGATCACGTCCAGGCCCACCAGCAACAGGCCGCGCCGCGCGAGCTCCGGGCCGAGCGCGACGGCAATCTCCAGGTCGCGCGCTGACAGCGGCTGCGCCACGCCGGTGCCGCCCGCGGCGAGGTTGCCGCGCGATTCGCCCGGTTTGGGGATGCGCGCGAGGCTGTAGGGCACGGGCTCTCCCGCGATCAACAGGATGCGCTTGTCGCCATCGCGTATTTCCGGAATATAGCGCTGCGCCATGATGGAGCGCGTGCCGTGCCGGGTCAGCGTCTCGACGATCACATTGCGGTTGGGGTCGGCGTCGGTGACGCGAAACACCTGCGCCCCGCCCATGCCGTCCAGCGGCTTCACCACCACGTCGGCGTATTCGTCGATGAAAGCGTGGATCTGCTTCTCCAGCCGCGTCACCAGAGTCGGGGCGGTGAAGCGCGGAAACTCCGCGATGGCGAGCTTTTCGCTGTGGTCGCGCAGGGCGCGCGGATCGTTGAATACCCTCGCGCCCTCGCGGCCCGCGATCTCCAGCAGCCAACTGGCGGTCACGTACTCGATGTCGAAGGGCGGATCCTTGCGCATCAGCACTGCGTCGAAGTCGGCCAGCGGGTTTTCGCGCGGCAGATCGATGCGGTACCAGCGCTCCTTGTCGCCGGTCAATTCGAGGCGGCAGGCCTCGCCGATGACGCGGCCGCGCTTCCACATCACCCCGTCCTCCATCAGCGTGTGCAACTCATGGCCGCGACTTGCTGCCTCGACCATCATCGCATAGGTCGTGTCCTTGTAGGTCTTGATCCCGTCCAGCGGATCGAGGATGATCGCTATCTTCATGGTGCGAAGCGCAACGCGTGCGGCCAGATAAGCCGAGAAAGTAATTCTAACAGCGACGCGGAGCGGGCGCCGGCAGGCGTGGCGCGGGAAAGGAATCCCCGCCCTGCGTCGCGTCGGCAAAAGGAAAAATAATAAGGGCGGACCGACCGCCTTTTCTCGTGTCGCGCAGACCCGGCCGCTACTTGGCCAGGCCCATCAGGTAATCGACCGCGGCTTTGACGTCGGCGTCGGCGAGAGCGGTGTTGCCGCCCTTGGCGGGCATCGCGCCCTTGCCCTTGAGCGCGCTGACGTAGAGCGCATTCATGCCGCTCTTCAGGCGCGGCGCCCAGGCGGCCTTGTCGCCCGGCTTGGGGGCGTCCGCTATGCCGGCGCCGTGACAGACGGCGCAGGCGGATTCGTAGATCTTCTTGCCGTCGGCTTTGCCGGCCGCGGGAGCGCCTGCAGCAACTTTCTCCGGCGCTGGCGTCTTGTCCTGCGCCGGAGCAGCGGCTGGGGCTTTCTCCGGCGCGGGGGCGGCGGGATCCTTGAACCTGCCTCCGGCGCTATTGGCCATATAGACCACCGCGCGCTCGATCTCCAGGTCGCTCAACCCGGCGCCGCCGCCGCGCGGAGGCATCGCGCCCTGGCCCTTGATTGCCGTCGCGACCAGATGCTTCTGCCCCTCCTTGAGGCGCGAGGTCCAGCCGCTCTTGTCGCCGAATTTAGGCGCTCCGGCCACGCCGGTCGCATGGCAGGCGCTGCATACCGACTTGTAGATGTCTTCGCCGCTTTTCGGCCCCTGAGCCGCGTCGCCCGCATTGTCGAAGGCCACGTTGCCTACCGGTTTCAGTCGTTTGGCCACGGCTTCGGGCGCCAAGGCCGGACTGGCCTTGTCGACGCTACGCATGTTGGCTATAAATTGCGTCACCAGCACGACAATCACGATCGGCACCAGAGCCGTGAGCGCGAGCAAGGTGATCACCTGCTTCGGCGTATCGAATTGGATCTTGTCCTCGGTACCGTGCTCGTTCTCGCTCATGGGCTTCCTAACTCTTTGCAAACACGCGCATTATAGTAGCAAATCCCCTCCCCCTGAAAGAACTGCCGCATGGAGAGATGGGGCAAAAGCCGGTATACTTTGGCCTCACGCGCCCGTAGCTCAGTTGGATAGAGTGTTGGTTTCCGAAGCCAAAGGTCACAGGTTCGACTCCTGTCGGGCGCGCCAAATCCGCCATGCACAATCAACGCAGAACGCGGGAATCGCTACGTCGTCCTGCCCTTGCGCCCCAGTTTCTCGCCCTTGCCGCGCGTACCCACCGGCACCCCGGCCTCTACGGCCGTCAAGCCGCTCAGTATCACGGGCGGGCGATTGGGAAATTCCGCAACCAGTCGCAACTTCCCCCCCATCGCCTCGACGTACCCGCGCAGCGTTGAGATCAGCAAATCGCTGCGTTTCTCAAGACGCGAGATACCATCTTGCCCGATCCCGAGTTCCTCGGCCATCTTCTCCTGTGTTAGGGCCAGAGCGCGCCGCAAGTCGCAAAGTGACTTTTCATCTTCAATGAGCTCGGCCGTGCGCGCTTCCACTTTCTTACGCCGCGCCGGGCTCAGCGCTGCCAGCTTCTGTTCCAATGATTTAGCCATCGCTCTTTCTCCTTTCCTTCTCGACGCGCGTCACGTGCTCATCGAAGCGCGCGCCCGCTTTCTTGATGAGTTGGCGATAAAACCGCTTTTCGCTGCCGCCCGATTTAGCGCCACCCACCAGCAGAATCGCCTGCCGCTTGGGGTCAAAGGCGAAGGCGATGCGCCACACGCCGTCCGCAGCGTCGAACCGCAGTTCTTTCATGTTCGCGTGACGCGATCCTTTCAGCGTATCCACGCGCGGCCAGCCCAATGCCGGCCCGAATTGCTTTAGCAGCCCCATGTGGGCCAACACTTCGTCCTGCACCGCGACCGGCAAATCGTTCAACTCGGCGTCGAAAGCGTCATGCAGCAGCACAGCCCACTCATGGTATAAATATACCTTTAATGACATATGGTGTAAAATGCATAAAACACGGGCAAGAAAGAGGCGCTTCATGCGTTTCAAACGTTGGCGCGAATACCGGTATGCATCAACCGCGATTTTGGAGCCCTCCTGTACCATCGCATCTTGAACAGCGTCTCGCGTTCTCGGTCTGAGCAGGCGCCAGCGACAGTGATAAAATGAAAGCATTTGTAGCCGTCGGATCGGACCGCCATGCTTGAAGTGAAACTTACCCCCGAACTGGATACTGCCTTGTCGCGGGAGGCCAGGCGCGCGCGCAAATCCAAGGCTACCCTGGTGCTAGACGCCGTGGCACAGTACCTGCAGGACGCCGACGACTATCAGGCCGTGCTCGCATCGCGCAAACACCGCGGCCGCACCGCCACGCTCGATCAGGTGAAGCAGCGCCTTTGCCTGGGCGGTTAGATTCACTGCGGCTGCTGAAAAGCAGCTCTCCAAGCTCGACCGGCCGGTACAGCGCCGGATACTCAGGTTCCTCGAAGAGATTGCCCAGGGCGACGCGCGCGGCAAGGGCAAAGCCATGCAAGGCGACGCGCACGCCTGGCGGTATCGCGTGGGCGATTACCGCATTGTCTGTGACCTAGTCGATCGTGAACTGGTGGTGTATGTGATCCGCGTCGGCCATCGCGGCGAGGTCTACCGCTAGCGATTCTGCCGGTGGCCGTCGACGAACTCGCTAGCGGGTTCACCTGGTCAACTCGCCAGCAGGTTTTTCCGGATCCGCGCAAACTCGCTAGCCTCTCTCCTCGAGGCAAACCGCTAGCCCCTGCAGCATCGCCGGAAATGACGAGAGGATTCCGATCAATCAGTGAGTCATCGACTAGGCTGCGGATCGTTTGTGACACGGCCAGTGACACAGCCCGCGAAAAGGTTCAAAATCACCCCGTTGTTAGCGCCTGACTCAGAGGCAGGCGAATACGAGACTTCGCGCCTTTTCGCCGTTGAGCAGGTTCGACTCCTGTCGGGCGCGCCATTACCGCCGCGTATTTGCGAAGCTGCGCCGCCTACTGCTTCCGCAAAGCCCTGCGCGTGGCCCTCTGCTAGGAGATCGACGGTTGGGGCCCGATCATCAAGAAAGCGGGCGTTTGCGCCGGCTGAAATGCGGCGTGCACAACAACCAGGAGCGCAGCATGAGCGCCATCAGCCGTTACCCCGTACCCAGGCTCGAAGACTTGCCGCAGGACATGCGCGAGCGCATCGTCGCAGTGCAAGAGAAGGCCGGCTTCGTGCCCAACGTGTTCCTCACGCTCGCCCACCGTCCGGACGAGTTTCGCGCCTTCTTCGCCCTCCACGACGCGCTGATGGAAAAAGACAGCGGCCTGACCAAGGCCGAGCGCGAGATGATCGTGGTTGCGACGAGCGGCGCCAACCAGTGCCAGTACTGCGTGGTTGCCCACGGCGCCATCCTGCGCATCCGCGCCAAGAACCCGCTCATCGCCGATCAGGTGGCGGTCAACTACCGTAAGGCCGACATCACGCCGAGGCAGCGTGCCATGCTCGACTTCGCCATGAAGATCGCGCTCGAGCCCTGGACCACGGGCGACGCCGATTTCGAGGTCCTGCACGGCCACGGCTTTTCCGACGAGGATATCTGGGATATCGGCGCCGTCGCCGGGTTCTTCGCGCTGTCGAACCGCATGGCCAACCTGATCAGCATGCGTCCCAACGACGAGTTCTATACCATGGGCCGCGAGCGGCGCTGACGAAGATGCGGCTTGTGCTTGTCTGGCTGATCAACGCGCTGTCCCTGCTGGCGGTGCCCTATGTGCTGCCTTCGGTCAGCGTAGCCAGTTTTTACATCGCGCTGGTGACGGCGCTGGTGCTGGGCCTGCTCAACACCCTGATCCGGCCGCTGCTGCTGCTCGTCACCCTGCCGATCACCATCCTCACGCTCGGCCTGTTCACCCTGGTGATCAACGGGCTCTTGTTCTGGTTCGTGGCCTCGATCGTCGAGGGTTTCCGCGTCGCCGGCTTCTGGTCCGCCTTCTGGGGCGCCATCGTCTACAGCCTCATCTCCTGCGTGGCGAGCTGGCTGCTGATCCCGAGGCCGCGACTGCCGCCACCCGAGGACTATATCGACTCGACGGCGCGTCGGCTGTAGCCGCGGCGCCCTCGCCGTAAGCGGTGCCAGAAGCGAACACTGGCCGAGAACCGCTTATCCGCCATGCCGAACGCTCACAGCAGCACGATGTCGAACTGCTCCTGGGTGTAGCTCGATTCCGCCTGCATCGACACCGGCTTGCCGATGAAGTCCTCGAGCATGGCGAGCGACTGCGATTCTTCCTCGAGGAACATATCGATGACCACTTGCGCGGCGAGGATGCGAAACTCGCGCGCGTTGAACTGGCGCGACTCGCGCAGGATCTCGCGCAGGATCTCGTAGCACACGGTGCGCGATGCCTTGACCTGGCCGCGGCCGCCGCAGGTGGGGCAGGGCTCGCACAGCACGTGCGCCAGCGATTCGCGCGTGCGCTTGCGCGTCATCTCCACCAGGCCGAGCTGGGTGAAGCCGCTCAGCGTCATGCGCGTGCGGTCGCGCGCGAGCGCCTTGTTCAATTCGGTCAGCACCGCGGTGCGGTGCTCCTCGTTTTGCATATCGATGAAATCGAGGATGATGATGCCGCCGAGGTTCCTCAGGCGCAGTTGGCGCGCGATCACCTGCGCCGCCTCCAGATTGGTCTTGAAAATGGTGTCGTCGAAATTGCGCAGGCCGACAAAACCCCCGGTGTTGACGTCGATGGTGGTCATCGCCTCGGTCTGGTCGATGATCAGGTAGCCGCCGGACTTCAGGTTGACACGGCGCGCGAGCGCGCGCTCGATCTCGTCCTCCACGCCATACAGGTCGAACAGTGGCCGTTCGCCGTTGTAATGGTCCAGGCGCGCGAGCACGTTCTGCATGTAGTCGCGCGCGAACGCCTGCAGCCTGAGGAAATTCTCGCGCGAGTCGATCAGGATGCGGCTGGTGTTCTCGTTGACGAAGTCGCGCAGCACGCGCTGCGCCAGCGACAGGTCCTGATACAGGAGCGAGGGCGCGGCCGCGGACAGGCTTTTCTCGCGCAGGTCCTGCCACAGCTTGCGCAGGTACTGCAAGTCGTTCAGCAACTCGGCGTCGCTGGCCGTTTCCGCCATGGTGCGGATGATGAAGCCGCCTTTTTCGCCGGCGGGCAGGATCTGCTTCACCCGCTCGAGCAGCAGTGCCCGCCCGCTTTCGTCCTCGATGCGCTGCGAGATGCCGATGTGCGCGTCCTGCGGCAGGTGCACCAGCATCCTGCCGGCGATGCTGATCTGGGTCGACAGGCGCGCGCCCTTGGTGCCGATCGGGTCTTTCACCACCTGCACCAGCAGCGGCTGGCCTTCGGCGAGGATTGATTCGATCGGCCGTTGCGCCGCCTTGCCCTGCTCGGCGCCGCTGTGGCCGTTCTGGCGTTCCTCCCAGATGTCGGCGACGTGCAGGAACGCGGCACGCTCCAGGCCGATCTCGACGAAGGCCGACTGCATCCCCGGGAGCACGCGCGCCACCTTGCCCATGTAAATATTGCCCACCAGCCCGCGGCTGGCGGAGCGCTCGATGTGCAGTTCCTGCGCGACGCCGCTACGCATTACGGCGACCCGGGTTTCCTGCGGCGTGACGTTGATCAGGATGTCTTCACTCATGCGGGCATTCTACCGGATGGCGCCGGAAGCGCGTCCGGGGCGGGCCTTGGCTCAGGCGGCAGGCCCGATGCCGAAGCGTTTGAGCAGTTGCGCGCTCTCGTACAGGGGCAGGCCCATCACGCCGGAATAGCTGCCGCGGATCTCGACGATGAACGCCCCGGCATGGCCCTGGATGCCATAGGCGCCGGCCTTGTCCATGGGCTCGCCGCTGGCCACGTAACGCGCGATCTCGGCCGGCTCGAGCGTGCGAAAGCGCACCGTGGTCGCCGACAGCTCGGTTTCCATGCGTTCGCCATACTTGAACGCGACCGCCGTCAGCACCTCGTGCTCGCGTCCCGACAGGCGCGCCAGAAAGTCGGCGGCTTGGGCGGCATCGGCCGGCGTGCCGAGGATCTCGTCGCCGATGCACACCGCGGTGTCGGCGGCCAGCACGCCGCGCAGCGGCAGCTTGCGCTGGATCACGCGGTCCCAGCCGCTCTCCACCTTGTCGCGGCACACCCGCAGCACATAGTCGCGCGGCTTTTCCCCCGGCAGCGGATCTTCGTTCACGTCGAAGCCGCGCTCCGACGTAATGCGCCGGGTCAGCACCTGGTGATCGACGCCGATCTGGTTCAGCAATTCGCGCCGGCGCGGGCTGCGCGAGGCCAGGTAGAAGTAGGATTGGCCGACCAGCATGTTCATTCGCGATGGTACGGATGGCCGCCGATGATGCTGAGCGCGCGATAGAGTTGCTCCGCCAGCAGCACCCGCGCCAGGCCGTGCGGCAGGGTGAGGCTGGATAGCCGCAGTTGCATGGCGGCGCTATTTTTCAGGGAGGCGTCCAGGCCGTCGGCGCCGCCGATCAGAAACGCCAGCGGCCCGCTTTCCTGCATCCAGGCCTCAAGCTGCAGCGCGAGGCCGCAGGTGCTCAGATCCTTGCCGCGCTCATCCAGCGCGATCACGCGGCCGCCCTTGGGCAGCGCCGCGCGGATGCGCCCGGCCTCGGCCGCGAGCAACTGCGCCGCGGTTTTTCCGGAAGCGCGCGCCTCGGGCTTGATTTCGACCAGCTCCAGCGCCGTGCGCCGCGGCATGCGCTTGGCGTATTCGCGATAGCCCTCGTTCACCCAGGACGGCATGCGCGTGCCGACGGCGAGCATCAAGAGTTTCATCGAGAGACAGCGTGTGTGTTCACCCGGCGGCCGGCCGCGATGCTGCGGCCTGCTTGCGCGCGCGGGGTTTTTTCGGTTCGGGCTGGTCCCACAGCTCTTCCAGGTTGTAGTACTGGCGGATGGTGGGCTGCATGACGTGCACGACGATGGCGCCGAGGTCGACCAGGACCCATTCGCCGGCCTGCGCCCCTTCCACCGAGAGCACCTGGGCGCCCGCCGCCTTCAGCTTCTGCGCCACATTGTCGGCGAGCGACTTGACTTGGCGCGTCGAGTCGGCGCTGGCGATGATCATGCGTTCGAACAAGGGTGAGAGATGGGCGACTTTGAGCACGACGATGTCGCGGCCCTTGATGTCTTCGAGTGCGGCAACCACCGCTTTTTCCATTTTGCGGATATCCATCAGGTCTAGAGTGTCTCCTTTAGGTAAAGATGCCGCGACTGAATATAAGCGAGAACCGCGGCGGGGAGCAAATGGCGCGTATCCTGCCCGGCGGCAAGCCTTGCGCGGATGGCCGAGGCCGAGACGTCCATCGGCGGCATGTCGAAGCGCGCGATCCTGCCCGCCGCGCTCGCGGCGAGCTGTTCGCCCCGCGCCGAGCGGCGGGCGATCTCGGCCGAGAGCTCGGGCGCCGGCCCCCCGTCGCTCGCGAGATGGCCGGGGCGGCTGACGTGGGCAATATGCGCCAGATCGAACAGCTCGCGCCAGCGCAGCCAAGTCGGCAGGTCGAGGAAAGAATCGCTGCCCAGCAGCAGAACCAGCGGCTGCGCTTTGCCGAGCTGCGCGCGCAGCCGGGAGAGGGTATGCACGGTGTAGGTGGGCTCGCCCGACTCGAGCTCGGCGGCGTCGATGCGAAAGCGCGGATTGCCCTCGGTGGCGAGCCTGAGCATCGCCAGCCGGTCGCGCTCGCTCGCTACGGGCGGCGCGCGATGTCCGGGGCGGCCCGAGGGTATCCACAGCACTTCGCCGAGCGGCAGTTCGGACAGCGCCGCCTGGGCGAGCGCGACATGTCCCGGATGAACCGGATCGAAAGTGCCGCCGAGGATGCCGATGACGGTCAGGTTCGGTGCGTTGCGGCCGGCGGCGTTCAGGTTCGAGGTGTTCAATCAGATCGCTTTCAGAATTTGCGCGCGGCGCCGATGGGTAGCTTGCCCTCGTGCTCCCCTAAGTTAGCCGCCTAACGGTAATTCTGTCAGGCGCTCTTATGTTCTGATCTGCCCGTCGCCGAGCACGACGTATTTCTGCGAGGTGAGGCCTTCCAGCCCTACCGGCCCGCGCGCGTGCAGCTTGTCGGTGGAAATGCCCACTTCCGCGCCCAGACCGTACTCGAAGCCGTCGGCGAAGCGCGTCGAGGCGTTGACCATCACCGAGCTCGAATCGACCTCGCGCAGGAACCGTTGCGCTTTTTCACTATCCTCGGTGACGATGGCGTCGGTGTGCGCCGAGCCGTACTTGGCGATGTGCTCCATCGCCTGGTCGATGTCCTTCACCACGCGCACCGCCAGGATCGGCGCGAGATATTCCGCGTACCAGTCGTCCTCGCTGGCGGGCTTGATTGCGGGCACGAGTTCGCGCGATTGCTCGTCGCCGCGCAGCTCCACGCCCTTGTCGAAATAGATCCGCGCGAGCGGCGGCAGCACCTTCGCCGCCACGCCTTCCGCCACGAGCAGCGTTTCTATGGTGTTGCAGGTGCCGTAACGCTGCGTCTTGGCGTTGTCGGCGATGCGTATCGCCTTGTCCGGGTCCGCCGCGTCGTCGATATATACGTGGCAGACGCCGTCCAGGTGCTTGATCATCGGGATGCGCGATTCGGCCATGACGCGCTCGATCAGGCCCTTGCCGCCGCGCGGCACGATGATGTCGACGTACCGGTTCATCGTCAGCAGCTCGCCCACCGCGGCGCGGTCGGTGGTTTCGATCACCTGGATCGCCGTGCGCGGCAGGCCGGCCGCATCCAGGCCCTCGTGCATGCACGCGGCGATGGCGCGGTTGCAGCGCAGCGCCTCGCTGCCGCCGCGCAGGATGGCGGCGTTGCCCGACTTCAGGCACAGCCCCGCCGCGTCCGCGGTGACGTTGGGGCGCGACTCGTAAATGATGCCGATCACGCCCAGGGGCACGCGCATGCGGCCGACGCGGATGCCGCTCGGGCGCTCGCGCAGCTCGGTGATGGCGCCGACCGGATCGGGCAGGCGCGCGATCTGTTCCAGGCCCTCGGCCATGGCTTCGACGCCGGCGGCGGTGAGCGCGAGCCGGTCGAGCAGCGCCGGCGCAAGGCCACCGGCACGCGCCTCGGCCACGTCCTCGGCGTTGGCGGCGAGCAGGCGCTTCGCATCGCGCCGGATCGCGGCGGCGGCGGCGGCGAGCGCGCGGTCCTTGGTGAGGGTGTCCGCGCGCGCGAGCACGCGCGCGGCCGCGCGCGCCTGTTCACCCACCTGGCGCATGTAGAGCTTGACGTCCCCGATTTCGGCAACAGCGTTCATGCGCGCGATTTTACCCTTCTGCGCCGCTCAAGTCTTAGCCGCGGGCGTGTTTCCCCGCCCTGCTTGTGGCTCTCGAACCGACGCTCACCGCGTGACGCGCTCCCAGTAGGCATCGGGGCCCAGCGCGATCATGGCCGCTCCCAACTCCCGCGCCCAGTCCGTCTCGTTGCCGAATTCCTCGCGCCAGGCCCACAGGCGCCGGGTCCAGAGCTGCAGTGAATATTCCTCGGTGAAGCCGATGGCGCCGTGCACCTGGTGCGCGAGCGCGGTGATGGTGTGCGCCGCCTGTCCGATGCGCACCTTCGCGGCGGCGGCTTCCGCCCGGCTTGCGCGGGCGCCACCGCGCGCGGCGCGCAACGCGGTCGCGAACATCGCCGCGGCCGCGGAAAGCTCCCCCGCCATTTGCGCGAGATAGGACTGGATCACCTGGAACTGCGCGAGCGGCTTGCCGAACTGCTTGCGCTCGGCCGCATATTGCAGCGTCAACTCCTGCGCCTTCCTCGCCGCGCCGAGCATCGCGGCGCCGCGGCACAGGGCGCCGCGTTGGCTGACCGCGGCCGGGGAGAAATCATCGACGACCTCGCGCACTTCGGTCGGCTGCGCGCGATCCCCCCCGCATTTGTCGAGCGGCTCTCCCGCTAGGTTCGCGCCATTCGCCAAGAGCAGGTCCGCGCTCGGGACGACGGCCACCCAATTTCGACCCCCTTCTTCGTAGCTGAACAAGGTTCGCGTGGAATGCCGTCCCCAGGCGATGCGCCGCCCCGACAGCGCTTGCGGCGACGCGAGCGCGATTGCCAGGACTTCGTCCGGATCCGTGGCCAGGCCGGCGCCATGCGCGAGCCAGCGCGCCATCGCCTCGCTGTCCGCGTACGGCACCAGCGCCGCGGCGTAGCCGATGGCCTCGAGCACGGCCGCTTGTTCTTCCAGGCTCATCGCCGCGGCATCCGCGCCGGCGAGCCCCAGCTCGCGCAGCGTCTTCCATGCTTTCGCGTCGAGGCCCTGCGCCTCGGCCTCGACCGTGCCGCGCGCCGTCACGACGTCGCCAAGCGCGCGCGCGACCGAGTCCGCCAGCATGCCGGTTTGCGCGTCGTCCATCACCGCAGTCCCAGCCCTCGCGCGATGATTCCGCGCAGGACTTCATTGGTGCCGCCGCGCAGCGTGTAGGCCGGCGTATGCAGGATCGCCTGCGCGGCGAAGTTCTCGAAGCGCTCGTCGCTGTCGAGCGAGGGAACCATCGGATAGAGCAGGCGCGCCGCCTGGGCTACATCGCCCTCGAAGCGCGTGCCGAGGTCCTTGACCAGCGCCGCTTCTACGCCGGGTTGGTGGCCCTGTTCCATCAACGCGGCGACCCCGATCGACATCGAGCGCAGCGTCCAGAAGCGGCTCACCAACTCGCCGATCACGATCTCGGCGCGCGCATCGGCGGGCGTCGCGCGCGCCTTGCGGATCATCTCGCCGAGCAGCGGCAAGGTGCTCATGAAGCGCTCCGGACCGCTGCGCTCCGACGCGAGGTCGCCGGTGACGATGTTCCAGCCTTCGCCCTCGCCGCCCAGCACCATCGAATCCGGCACCTCGACGCCGTCGAAGACCATCTCGTTGAAGTGATGCTCTCCGGTAAGCAGACGAATCGGTCGCACCGCAAGTCCCTTCGCGGGCATGGCGACGATCAGCATCGACAGCCCCCGGTGCTTCACGCCGGCGCCGTCCGAGGTGCGGCACAGGACGAAGAGGTGGTCGGCGTTATGGCCCTGGCTGGTCCAGACCTTCGTCCCGGTGATCTTCCAACCGCCGTCGATGCGCACCGCGCGCGCCTTCACCGAGGCGAGATCCGAGCCCACGTCGGGCTCGCTGTAGCAGGCGCCGAAGATGCTCTCGCCGCGCGCGATGGGCGGGACGAGCCCTTGCTTCTGCTCCTCGGTGCCATGGCGCAGGATGCTTGGGCCGACTTGCCGCTCGGCGACCCAGTGCCCCGCCACTGGGGCGCCGGCCGCGAGCAGCTCTTCGATCACGACATAGCGCTCGCGCTGCGAGCGCTCTTGTCCGCCGTAGCGCCGCGGCCACGTCATCCCGAGCCAGCCGCGAGCGCCCAGCTTGCGCGTGAACGCGCGATCGAAGCCGCGCAGCCAACTGTCGCACTGCGGCGCGAAACCGCCTATGGAGAGCTCATTACGCAGGAACTCACGCACTTGCGCGCGCAGCGCCTTGCACGTCGCGTCCAGCCGGTCATCGGCCGGTGCGCACGGAATCTTCAATCGCGCCTCCCGTACCGCGGCCGGATTTGTCGCGACTCTTGCGTTGCCGGCCCGATGACCGCGATCGCGCAATCCTTGCTGTTTACGATCAGCAGCCGTGCGATCGCATCGAGATCGGCGACACTCTGCCAGAAGGATAGGGAATTCAGCGACATCACGCAGAGTATCTCTGAATCTGGCAGCCGCAGTCAATCGCAGAATTCGCGCCGTTTCGACCAAACCGGCATTGCAATCGGCCGGGCGCAGGCGCAACATCTCACGGGCAGCGCTGCTCGGCGGCGCTGCATCAGCGGCAAACCGCCGCCGTCGGCACGGCGCGCGAAGCGAGGCGGGATTGAATTTCCTATGGTCTCTTCGGAAGGGAGGAGCTTCACGATGCGATTCGGAATCTTCTACGAAATGCAGTTGCCGCGGCCGTGGGCCGCGGACGACGAGCGGCGGTTGTTTCGCGAGGCGCTCGACCAGGTGGTGCTGGCCGACCGGCTGGGCTACGACTACGCCTGGGAGGTGGAGCACCATTTCCTCGACGAGTACTCGCACTCCTCCGCCCCCGAGGTATTCCTTGCCGCCGCCGCCGCGCGCACCAGGAGCATCCGCCTGGGGCACGGCATCCGGCAGGTGATCCCGAACTACAATCACCCGGCGCGCACCGCCGAGGGACTCGCGACGCTGGACCTCATCTCGGACGGGCGCGTCGATTTCGGCATCGGCGAGGGCGCGACGCGGCTGGAGCTCGGCGGCTTCGGCATCAAGGCCAAGGAAAAGCGCGCCATGGCGCTGGAGGCGGCCGAGCAGATCGCCAACATGCTGGCGCTGGAACCCTACCCGGGATTCGAAGGCACGTACTTTTCCATGCCTTGCCGCAACGTCGTTCCCAAGCCTGTGCAGAAGCCGCATCCGCCGATGTGGATGGCCTGCACCAACCGCGACACCATCAAGGTGGCGGCATCGATCGGCGTGGGCGCGCTCGCGTTCTCCTTCCTCAACCCCGAAGAGGCGCGGCACTGGGCGCAGATCTACTACGGCATCATCCGTTCCGAGCAATGCGTGCCGATCGGGCGCAGCGTGAACGCCAACATCGCCATGGTGTCGTCGTTCTCCATCCATCGTGACCGCGCCGAAGCGATCCGGCGCGGGCATGAAGGCTTCGAGTTTTTTAGCTACGCGATGAACGCTCTGGTGGCGCGCGACTCGGTACCCGGGCGCACCAACTTGTGGGGCGAATATCTGGAAAAGCGCGGCAACCGCACGGAGGAGATCATCGCCAACACCGCGTTCGGGCCGCAGAGTTCGGGCATCGGCACGCCCGAGGACATGCGCGCCCACCTGGCAGGATTACGGGAAGCAGGCGTCGACCAGGTGATCTTCCTGCAGCAGGCAGGCCGCAACCAGCACCAGCACATCTGCGAATCGCTGGAACTTTGCGCAGCCGAGGTGATGCCGGGCTTCAAGGCCGATGTCGAGGCGCGGGAAGCGAAGAAGCGCGAACAACTGGCGCCATTTATCGAAGCGGCGCTCGCGCGCAAGAAATGGATGCAGCCGCTGGCGCCAGGTGAAGTGCCCGTGGTGCGCGCCTCCGTGCCGCAGGCGCAGATCAATCTGTCGCGCGAGGCCGGAAAAGCGTGACGGGCGAGTCCCCGGTTTGCCTGATCACCGGCGCAGCGAGCGGAATGAACAGAGTTCGCTGTCGCTTTCGATCGGCATTGCGACCCATGGTGAAACCGATGCCCGATGTCGAGGAGGGCATCACCCGCGCAAACCAGTTGTTGCATAAGCTCGGGCGCGCAGCGAGCGCCGAAGGCGCGGCAGTCGCCGCATGAGCCGCCTGCTCGATCATCTGAAGAATGCCGAACGCAAGCGCCGCGATTTGCGCGAGCGACGTTCCAAGACTGTGGATGCAACTGCCAACCCACCGGATAAGGCCAGACCGGCTGCGCCAGCCGGGACTCCCGGCGGCCACAAGAAATCTGCGGCGAAGGCGAGCTCGGCCGAGGACGAGCGCTATTGGGCCGAGGTCAGGAGGCGGCTTGCTGAAGTGGAGCAGCAGCGCCGGATGAGGGATTCGCTTTCGCCGGACGAAGTGCGCGCACTGGCGCAGGCCGCCTATTCGCTGGACGAAGTGCATGTGCTGGCGCAGGCCGCGGGGGCCAAGGCTCAGTTGGCGCAGATCGAAGCCGAAACGCAGAAGCGCGAGGCTCTCGAGCGCGAGGCTGCCAAGGCCGCTGCCGAGAAAGCGCGGCTAGAACAGGAGGCGCGGAACCAGGCGCGGCAGCGCGAGGGCGCCGAGCGCAAGCTGCGCGAAGCCGCGGAGCAGCGCGCGCATAGCGAGGCCGAGGCCCTGCGCATGGCGGAGCAGCGAGCGCAAGCGGACACGCAAGCCGCGGCCGAGGTCAAGGCGCGGATCGCCGCCGAGCAGGCTGCCCAGGCGCAGGAACGGCAGCGCCGCGAAGCCGAGGTTCAAGCCGAGGCGCAAGCCCGCCAGCGCGCCGTCCTGGAGCAGGTCGCGCTCGAAGAGATCGCGCGGCGGAGTAAAGCAACGGCGCGCGCGAATGTCGCAGCGTCGCAGCGTTTGCTGGCAGAGCAGCAGGCGAAGTCAGCGGCCGAAGCGAAGCTCGCCGCCGAGCGCGAAGCCGAAGCACGCGCAACCGAGCTAGCCGCAGCCGAGCGCGGCGCGCACGACCTTGCACAAACACGAATAAAGGCGGAACAGGCGGCGGAACAGGCGGCGCGCGCGCGCGCGGACGCCGAAGCGCGCAGTATGGCCGAGGCGCAGGCGCGCTCGGCGGCGGATCAGGCGTTGGCGCAGGCGGCGCGCGCGCGCGTGGAGGCGGAGGCGCAACTGCAGGCGAACCTCGAGGCGCGCAAGCTGGCCGAAGCGCAAGCCTCGCAGGCCGCGGCGACCCGTGCCCGGGCTGAGGCGGAGGCCGACGGGGCCGCGTCCCAAACCCATGCGGCGCGGCTGGAAATCGAGCGGCAGTCGATCGAGCAGACAAAGGCGCGCGAAGCGGCGGAGCTTGAGGCCGGAGCGGTGGCGGAACGGAACGCGCACATGCAGCGGGAAGCTGCGGCGCTGGCGCAACAGCGCCAGGCGGCTGAAGCGGCGCTGACGCAGGCCGCAGAACGTCGCGCGCAAGCGGAGTGGGAACAGGAAGCTGCAGCGCGCGACCGGGCGCAGGCCGAGAAGCTTGCCGCCGAACAGGCGCAGACGCGCGCAGACGCTGATGCGGGGGCGGCCCAGGCTGCGGCAAGCCGCATGCGCGCGCAGGAGGAGGCTGCGAAGCTTGCGCATGAACGTGAGCAAGCCGAGGCGAAGGCGAGACAAAGCGCGCAGCAGCGAATTGCCGAGGAGCAGCGCGAGCAAACGGTGGCGAAAGCACGGGCGAAAGCGGAAGCGAGCGCGCTCCGCGCAGGCCGTGAGCGCCTGGCGGCGGAACAGGCGCTTGGCGCCGCAGCCGCTGCGACAGCCGCGGCTCAGGCGCAAGCTGAAGCGCTTGCGCGTGAGCGTGAGCAGGTTGAAGCTGCGGCAGCCTCCGCTGCCGCGGACCGCCTGCGCGCGGACGAGGAAGCGGCGGAGCGCGCGCGCGAACGCAGCGAGACCGAGGCTCGGGCGCGGCAGCAAGCCGACGATGGAATTGTTTTGGCGCACCGGGCCGAAGAGGCGGCGAAAGCGCGGGCAGAGGCCGAAGCGCAGGCGCTCGCCGGCATGCGCGAGCGCGAAGAGCGCGAACGCGCGCTGGCCGCTGCGGCCGCGGCAAGCGCCGAAGCCGAAGCAGCGGCAGAAGCCGTTGCGCGTAAGCACGCCGAAGAAGAGCGCCGTTTGCACGCGGCGGCAGAGGCGCGCTTGGTGGCGGAGGAACAGGCGGAAAAGCTTGCGCAGGAACGCGCGCGCGCCGATGCCGTCGCGGCCGAGGCCGCGCGTCAGCACGCCCGGCGCGAAACCGAGGCGGGCGCGGCCGCCGAGCGGCGCGCCGCCGAAGAGCGCGCTGCGGCCGCGCAGGCGCGCGCAAGGGAAGCCGCCGAGCACGAGACCCGGGAACTGGCGCGGCGGCGTGCCGAACAGGAGCGGGAGTTGCAGTTGTCCGCCGAACAGCGCGAGGCCGCGGAGCTGGCGGCAAGCCAGGCGGCTGCGGCGCGGGCGAGCGCCGAGGCCGAGGCACGTCAGGCGGCGCAGGCCGCGCTTGCGGCGATGGAGTGCGAACGAGACCGGGCGGATGCGCGCCTGGTGGTCGAGCGGCAGATCGAGCATCAGGCCAAGGTGCGGCGGGATTCGGAGCAACGGCTCGCCGAGGCGGAGAAAGGGAAGCTGCTGGCGGAGGAAGCGGCGCTGCGCTCGGCCTCGGAGCGCACACGGCTCGAAGGCGAGGCGGCTTCGCTTGCGCAGCAACGGCACGAGCATGCGGTCAGACGCGCGCAGGCCGCCGGCGGGCGGGCGCAGCTTGCGCGGGCGCGCATCGGTGCGCGCTTGCGCGGATTATCGCGGCCGTCGGCGTTCGCCGCGGTCGCATTCGCGCTCGGGATCGGCACGGCTGCGCTTTGGCTGAAACCCGCTGTCCTGGATGGCGAGGAATTGTCGCGTGGGCCGGCGGCCGTTCAGCCCGGAACCCCTGTGGGGCGGCTGGCGGCAATAGGCACGCTGGCGCTCAAGATCGACGCAGACCATGCCGGGTTTGCGGCACGCGTGGCTGCCACGGCCCACAAGCCGCGCTGAGCTAGCGCGCGAAGCGCAGGCAGAGCTGCAGCAATTCGTCCCAGACGTCGCCGCGGATCAGGCCCTTGACCGTGCGGTCGATGCGCGCGGCGTGGCTTAGCGCCTGGGCGAGCGCCGCGGACTTGAGCCGGCGCGCGGCTACAGTCACCAACTGCTGGCGCACCCCGCCCCAGACGCGGTTGTTGCGGTAGAGCTGCTGCAAGTCTTCGCCCAGGGCCATGCCGGCCTGCACTTTGGCCACGGCGCGGATTTCCTCGGCCAGCACCCACAGTATCTTGGGCGGGGCCTCGCCTTCACTTTTCAGACCATCGAGCATGCGCGCGAGGCGCGCCCTGTCGCCCGAGAGCATCGCCTCATTCAGCTTGAACGCGTCGTAGCGCGCGACATTGAGCACGGCGCCGCACACCGGATCGAAGGCGAGTTCGCCCGGCGGAAACAGGAGGCCCAGTTTCTGTATTTCCTGGTGGGCGGCTAAGAGATTGCCTTCGACGCTGTCGGCGAGGAATTGCAGCGTCTCCCGGCCGGCTTTCTGTTTCTGCCGTGCCAGGCGTGCCGCGATCCACTGCGGCAATTGCGCGCGCTCGACCTGGAAGGTGTTGATCAGCACGCCGTTGTGCGCCAACGCCTTGAACCAGGCCGTGTCCTGCGCCCTGCGGTCCAGCTTGGGCAGGGTCACGATGGTGAGCACCTCGGGGGCGAGCGCGGAACAATGCTGCACGATCGCAGCCGCGCCATCGGTACCGGGTTTGCCGCCGGGGATGCGCAGCTCGATCAGCTTTTTCGAAGAGAACAGCGACAGGCTCGCGCCGCTGACTAGCAGTTGCTTCCAGTCGAAGCCGCGCTCGACGGCGAGCACCTCGCGTTCGGCGTAGCCCTGCACTCGTGCGGCGGCGCGGATCGCGTCGGCCGCCTCGAGCGATTGCAGCGGCTCGTCGCCATGAATGATGTATAGGGGAGCGAGGCTGCGCGAGAGGTGGCGCTCCAGCTCGTCAGCGCGCAACTGCATCTTTTGAATCGGGTTCGAACGCGATCGGTTCCGCGGGCGCGGCGGACAGGCGGCGCAGGATCTGCTGCACCATGTCGCTTTGCATGTCGCGAAACAACAGCAGCTCTTCCTGTTCCTTGGCCAGCACCTGCGCGTCGTTGAAGGAGATGTCGCGCGTGAGCCGGATTTCGCTCTGCGGCAGGTAATCGCGGCCGCGGCCGTCGTGCACGCGGAAGTTCAGGCTATAGCGGAGCTGGAATTCACGCACCCGGCCGGCCGTGTCCAAGGAGAGGATAGTCTTGCCGCGATCTTCGGCAGTCACGCTCAGGCTCGCCTGCGCCAGTGCCGGATCGTTCACCAGCCTGGTCCGGGTGCCGGCGATGATATTGCGCTTCAACTCGGTTCCCATGAGCGAGCTGTCGGGAATGGCGACGTACAGGGTCTCGAACGGCAGCGTGGCCTGGCCGCGCAGTTGGAAGCCGCAGGCGGCGGTTACGAGTCCCAGCACGGCTATTGCCAGAATGCGCATGCATGTTCCTATGTACGGCGTCTCAAATACTATGTCGCATACCACCTGGAGACTTGCGCGCTGCGCGCGCCAACCGTGTTTTTGCCACAAAACAAGGACAGTGCGGCGGTTTTATCCAAGATCGTCGATTGCGCGCGGATGTGCTTTTCATCCGTGCGCAATCGACGATCCGCGCGGACGGGTTTTCGTCCGCGCAAAAGCGCCACACTGCAACAACGCGGGGCGCGATTCAAGTCGCCACGTATGGAACTTAACACACTTAAACTACCACATTCACCAGCCGGCCGGGCACGACGACGACTTTTCTCACGCTCTGGCCAGCGACGAATTTCCGCACCTGCTCGTTCGCCAGCGCGGCAGCTTGGATGGCCTCCTTGCCGGCGGTACTGGCGACGCGGATATTGCCACGCAGCTTTCCGTTTACCTGCACCACCAGTTCGATCTCGTCCTGCTCCAGCGCCGCCGAATCGGGCTCGGGCCACGGGGCGTGGAGGATGTCCTCGCCATAGCCGAGTTCGCGCCACAGTTCATGCGTGATGTGCGGCGCGATGGGCGAGAGCAATCTGAGCAAAACGGACATGCCCTCGGCGACGATCGAATCGGCCGCCGCGCCGGCATCCGTTGTGTCCCGCGCTCGATCGCGCTTTGCCGCGCCTGAGGCGCGCTCCAGCGCGTTCAGGATTTTCATGCAGGCCGAGGCGACGGTGTTGAACTGGTGTTTGTTCAGATCGTAGTTCGCTTGCTTCAGCGTCAGATGTATTTCCCGGCGCGATTGCCGCTGTTGCGGCGGCGCATTGCTCCAGTCCGCTTGGCGCGAGGTCTGGTGGCCCGCGCCTGGGCCGCGCTCGCCTTGGTGCTCGTGCGCGAATGCCCATAGCCGTTTCAGAAACCGGTATGCGCCCTGCACGCCGGAGTCGGACCATTCGAGCGTCTGCTCGGGCGGGCTCGCGAACATCATGAAAAAGCGCGCGGTGTCGGCGCCGTAGGTCTCGATCAGGGCCTGCGGGTCGACGCCGTTGTTCTTCGATTTGGACATGGTGCCGATGCCGCCCGACTCCACCGCCTCGCCGTCCGCCTTGAGCACCGCCTGCGCGCGCTGGCCCTTGTCGTCCAGCCGCCACTCGATCTCGGCCGGGTTGTGGTAAGCGA
>SCTX01000058.1 GCA_004298385.1 Betaproteobacteria bacterium
ATCATGTCGCCGCCGCCCTTGAACGGCTGCATGCGCTCGAGCAGCGCAGCCTTGCCGTAGAGGATGCCGATGCCGGTCGGGCCGCACAGCTTGTGCCCAGAAAACGCGTAGAAATCGCAATCCAGATCCTGCACGTCGACCTGCATATGCGGCGCCGCCTGCGCGCCGTCCACCAGCACCGGCACGCCGCGCGCACGCGCAAACGCGATCATCCGCTTGACCGGATTGACCGTGCCGAGCGCGTTCGAGACGTGCGCCACGCTGACCAACTTGGTGTGTTCGTTGAACAGCTTTTCGTAGTCGTCGATCAGCAGTTCGCCGGCATCGTTGATCGGCACGACGCGAATGCTCGCGCCCTTTTCTTCGGCCAGCATCTGCCAGGGCACGATGTTCGAATGGTGCTCGAGCGTGGTCAGGATGATTTCGTCGCCCGCGCCGATGAACTTGCGGCCGTAACCATGCATCGCCAGGTTGATCGCTTCGGTGGTGCCGCTGGTGAATATCACCTCGCGCTCCTCGCGCGCGTTGATGAAGCGCGCGAGCTTGCGCCGCGCCTCTTCGTATTCGGCGGTGGCGATCTCCGACAGGGTATGCACCGCGCGGTGGATATTCGCGTGCTGGGTCCTTTGATAGCGCACCAGGCGGTCGATCACCTGCTGCGGCATCTGGCTCGAGGCCGCATTGTCCAGGTAGACCAGCGGCTTGCCGCCCGGCCGGAGTTTGAGGATCGGGAAATCGGCGCGGACGCGCTCGGCGTCGATGGCCGGGCCGGGACGCGATCTCAGTGTGGTTTGGCTCGCGCTCATGATTCGCGCGCCGCGCCGGCTGCGGCGGTTTGGGTTTGCGCCAGCACCGCCTGCTCGAGCCGGTTCCTGAGCGAGGCAACGCCGATGCGCCCGATGATCTCGGCGCCGAACGCGTAGGTCAGCAGGTTGCGCGCCGCGGTATCCGAGAGGCCGCGGCTGTTGAGGTAGAACACTTCATCGACATCGAGCTGGCCCACGGTCGCCCCGTGCGCGCATTTCACGTCGTCGGCGAAAATCTCGAGTTGCGGTTTGGTGTCCACGCGCGCCTTGCCGCTCAACAGCAGGTTGCGGCTCGATTGCGACGAATCGGTGCGCTGCGCGCCGGTTCGCACCATGATGTTGCCGTTGAACACCGCGCGCGCGGCGCCGTCGACGATGCATTTGTGCAGTTGCCGGCTCTTGCCCTGCGGCAGCGCATGATCGATGAGGCTATGCGTATCGGCGAGTTGCGCACCTCCGATCAGCGCCAGTCCGTCGATGCTGCACTCGGCGCCCTCGGCTGCGAGCAGCACGCCGAGGTTGTGGCGCGAGATGCGCGCGCCCAGCGCGACGCTCACCGAATGATAGCGGCTCGCCTGCGCCAGCGACACGGCGCAATTGGCAATATGGAACGCCGCGGCGCCTTCGCGCTGCGCCCGGACATGATGCATCTCGGCGTTCCCGGCAAGCGCGATCTCGGTCACTGCGTTGGTGAAGTATGCCTCGTCCTGCAGCGCGACGAAATCCTCGATGATCGTGACCGAGCTGCCGGATTCGGCGATTACCAGGCAGCGCGGGTAGCTCGCCGTTTGTTTCCGCGTGGCGATGCACAGCAGGTGAACCGGCGCGGCAAGCGCCATGTCGCGCGGCACCACGATCAGCGCCCCGTCGTGCAGGAACGCGGTATTGAGCGCGGCGAACGCGTTGCGCTCGAATCCGGCGTGCCGGCCGAGGTGCGCCCGCGCGGCCGCGTCGTGCCGGGTCACGCCCGAGGCGAGATTTTCCACCGTGATTCCGGCGCGATTGAACGAATGCTGGGGCGCATAAATACCGTCGACGAATACCAGCCGGGCCGAGGCCTCGGTTATGGCCCATTGCTCGACGGTCGCGGGCGCAAGTTGAGCCGCGTCTCGCGCCGGCTGGAATGACAGCTTGGTGAGCGGCGATATATCGGTGAAACGCCAATCCTCGTCGCGCGTGGTCGGCACGCTCAGCGCGCCGACCCGGTCGACCGCGTTCGCCCGCAGCTCGTTCAGCCAGGTGAGCGAACTCGCCGGGGGCTGCCTCTGCAGCAGGCTGTCAAGATATCGGCTGGTCGAGGCGGTATTCATGCGTTCACGCCGGCGTTCGCTTTCACTTCGGCGCCGACCCAGTCGTAGCCGCGGGCTTCGAGTTCAAGCGCGAGCTCTTTGCCTCCGGTCTTGACGATGCGGCCGGCATCCATGACGTGGACGTAGTCGGGCACGATGTAATTGAGCAGGCGCTGGTAGTGCGTGACCAGCACGATTGCATTGTCTTTGTTGGCCAGTTGATTGACGCCGCCGGCAACGATCCTTAGGGCGTCGATGTCCAGACCGGAATCGGTTTCGTCAAGAATCGCGAGCTTCGGTTCGAGCAGGGCCATCTGCAGGATCTCGTTGCGCTTTTTCTCGCCGCCGGAGAAGCCTTCATTGACGCTGCGGTCGAGGAAATCCGGATTCATCTCGAGCAACTTCATTTTCTCGCGCACGAAATCGTCGAATTCGAGCGGATCGAGCTCGTCCTTGCCGCGCCCGGCCTGCACCGTGTTGTACGCCAGCCGCAGGAACTGGCTGTTGGCCACCCCCGGTATCTCGATCGGGTACTGGAAGCCGAGAAAAACTCCCGCGCGCGCGCGCGCCTCGGGTTTCAGTTCGAACAGATTGCCGCCTTCAAACACGACCGCGCCGCCGCTGACTGCGTAGGCGGGATGGCCGGCCAGCACCTTGGCGAAGGTGCTCTTGCCCGAGCCGTTCGGCCCCATGATCGCGTGCACTTCGCCGCTCTTGACGGTGAGATCCAGGCCCTTGAGAATTTCGATGCCATTGACCGTCGCGTGCAGGCCGCGCACCGCGAGCAGCGTCTTGCTGTCCTGGTAAATCATCCTACGCTACCCTCGAGCTTGAGGCCGAGCAGTTTGGTCGCCTCGACCGCGAACTCCATCGGCAACTGTTGAAAAACGTCTTTGCAGAACCCGTTGATGATCATCGACACCGCTTCCTCGGCGCCGACGCCGCGCTGGGCAAAATAGAACAACTGGTCTTCGCCTATCTTGGATGTCGATGCTTCGTGCTCGACTTTGGCGCTGGGATTATTCACCTGGATATAGGGAAAGGTGTTTGCGCCGCAGCGCTCGCCGATCAGCATCGAATCGCACTGCGAGTAATTGCGCGCGCCGGCGGCGGTGGGCGCGATCCTGACCAGACCGCGGTAGCTGTTGTTGGAGTGGCCGGCGGAGATGCCCTTGCTGACGATGGTGCTGCGCGTGTTTTTGCCCAGATGGATCATCTTGGTGCCGGTATCGGCCTGCTGGTAATGATTGGTGAGCGCCACCGAATAGAACTCGCCGACCGAGTTGTCGCCGCGCAACACGCAGCTCGGATATTTCCAGGTGATCGCCGAGCCGGTCTCGACCTGGGTCCAGGAGATGCGCGAATTCACGCCCTTGCACAGCCCGCGCTTGGTGACGAAATTGTAAATGCCGCCCAAGCCGTTCTCGTCGCCCGCGTACCAGTTCTGCACCGTCGAATACTTGATGTCGGCGTCATCGAGCGCAACCAGCTCGACCACCGCGGCGTGCAACTGGTTGGTATCGAACTTGGGCGCGGTGCAACCTTCGAGATAGGACACCGAAGCGCCTTCCTCGGCGACGATCAGGGTGCGTTCGAACTGCCCCGTATTTTCCGTATTGATGCGGAAATAGGTCGACAGATCCATCGGGCATTTGACACCCCTGGGGATGAAGCAGAACGAGCCGTCGGTGAACACCGCCGAGTTGAGGGCCGCGTAGTAGTTGTCGCCGACCGGCACCACGCTGCCCAAATACTTGCGCACGAGCTCGGGGTGCTCATGCACAGCCTCGGAAATCGAGCAGAAAATGATGCCGACCTCGGCGAGCTTCGCCTTATAGGTGGTCGCCACCGACACGCTGTCGAAAATCACGTCGACGGCGACGCCGGCAAGTTTCGCGCGCTCGTTCATCGGCACGCCTAGCTTCTCGAATGTGCGCAGCAGTTCGGGATCGACCTCGTTCATGCTCCCGAGGGTTTTCTTCGGCTTGGGCGCCGAGTAATAGCTGATCGCCTGGAAGTCGATCTTGGGATATTTCACGTTCGGCCACTGCGGCTCTTCCATCTTGAGCCATTGCCGGTAGGCGCTGAGCCTGAGCTCGAGCAGCCACTCGGGCTCGTTCTTCTTGCCCGAAATCAGCCGGATGGTGTCTTCGCTCAAGCCCTTGGGCGCCACATCGGCTTCGATGTCGGTGACGAAGCCGTGCTGGTAGGGTTGGTTGACGAGATCTTGCAGTACGGTACTCATTGCGGTTTCACCAAGCTGAGTGTTGAGTATCCCGGACTCCGGAAAAACGCTCGCGCCATTGCAATTCCTTCGAGATGTTTGCGGCTAAGCTTTGGCGGATTGCTTGACGCTGAAGCTCTCGCCGCAGCCGCAAGTGCTGTCGACATTGGGATTGTCGAATTGGAAAACCTGCTTGAAGCCTTCCTTGACGAAATCGAGGCGCGCGCCGTCCAAGAACGACAGCGTATCACGGTCCACCACGATCTTCGCGTTGTGCGCCTCGAACAAGTTGTCGCCGGGGCGCATTTCGTCGGCGTAGTCGAACGTATAGGCAAAGCCGGAACAGCCGACTTTCTTGACGCCGACACGAAGGCCTAAGCCCTTGCCGCGCTTTGCGAGTTGGTTGCGGATCTGTTTTGCCGCATTTTCGGTCACTGAAATCGCCATGGTTTCACCTGCCTGTATAAAGAATTAGATCGCAATTGCGGCACGCTCGCGCTGTCGCAGGGTCGCGCGCATGTCGTGGACCTGCGTCACGCCGTTTTGTCCGGGTTTCTGCTCGTCAACCAACTGTTTGAGCGTTACCGCGCCGAGATAATTGAAAATATGTTGGTTGAGATTGGCCCACAGGTCGTGAGTGATGCATTTCTTCTCGTCGAGGCAATTTTCCCTGCCGCCGCATTGCGTCGAGTCGAGCATTTCGTCGACCGCGAGAATGATGTCGGCGACCGATATCTGCGTCATATCCAGGGCGAGGCGATAACCGCCGCCGGGGCCGCGCACGCTGTCGACCAGCGCGCGGCGGCGCAGCTTGCCGAACAATTGCTCGAGATAGGACAACGAGATTTTCTGGCGCTGGCTGATCGCCGCGAGGGTCACCGGGTGTTTGCCCTGACTTAACGCCAGATCTACCATCGCCGTCACGGCAAAGCGCCCTTTCGTTGTCAGCTTCATATTAAATCCCTTTTGAATAACAGTGGCTAAGGCCCGCGCACGCAATACACGACTAACTTGGTCAACTATACAATACCTGAGGGTTTTAGTCAACTATAGCGCGTAATTTTGTTCAAGCATGGCGCATGTCGCCTTCGTTTAACCCTTATCCGCAGTTTGAGGCCCTGTTCTAGCTTGAGGCAATCCACTTGAGCCACATGTGGCGGTAGGCCGCCTCGAGTTCGCGCGCGAAGCCGGCGTAGTCCATGAGGGGTGACGTGGCGAAGCGCTGGCGCAAGCCGGCACGCACTCCGGCCAGGCGCGGCAGGTTGCGGGCCAGTTGCGCTGCTTTATTCACGTACTGCGCGGCATCGTCGGCAACCAACTCCGGCAAGCCCAGGTTCATCAGCATGCTCGCGCTCTGGCGGCTGGCGATGGTCTGTCCCGCCAGGGTGATCACCGGCACGCCGAGCCACAGCGCTTCCAGGCTGGTCATGCCGCCGCAAAAGGGAAAGGGGTCGAGCGCGATGTCGATTGCGGCGTAGCCCGCGGGCGCCTGATCGATCGGGACAAAACCGCGCAACTCCAGCCGGGCCGTCGCGATGCCGTGGCGCGCGCACAGTTCGCCGAAGCGCGAGCGGTTGGGCGCGTCGTCCAGTGCCGCGGCTTGGACGAGCAGCTTCGCCCCCGGAACGGCCTGTAGCACCTCGCCCCACAGAGTCAGCACTTTCTCGTTAACCTTGGATAGATTGTTCAGACAACCGAAGGTGACATGGCCCGTTTTTTCCGCGGGTAGCGGGCCGACCACGGGCATGTATTCGGGCGGCTGATAGCAAAAGCGCGTATGCGGCAGCCGCAGCAAGCGCTCGACGTAATAGCGCTCCTGGCCCGCAGGCGAGGACCAGGGGTCGCTGACGAAATAATCCATGGTGGCGAGCCCGGTGGTATTGAAGTAACCGAGCCAGCTCACCTGTATCGGCGCGGGTTTTCTGGCGAAAACGAGCAGGCGGTTATGGGTTGTGTGGCCGGCAAGATCCACCAAGACGTCGATGCGGTCGCCGCGAATCTGTGCGCACAGGGCGTCGTCATCGATGTCGGCGACCGGCCGCCAGTGCTCGGCCAGCGACTTGAGGCGCAGGGTGACCACGTCTTCGCCGGCAAAATTGTAGTAGCAGGTAACTTCGATCCGGCTACGGTCGTGCGCCGCCAATATGGGCTCGAAGATCGCGCTCACCGGATGGCGGCGCAAATCCGGCGAGACATAAGCGACGCGCAAACGGCGCTCGGAATCGCGATCGTTGTCAAAGCGTGTGAAATTGGGGTAGTGCGGCGCCGCCACCTGCTCGGCCCAGTTCCTGTGCTCGGCTGCCGCTTGTTCCGGCGGGCAGTCCGGGTCGTAGTTCAAGCAGGCGAGCACGCTCGCGAGCGCCTCGTGAAAGTCGGGCGCCAGCCGGTAAGTTTCGCGGTAGTGCAGGATGGCCTCGGTAATCCGGCCGAGCTGGTTGTAGCAGTTGGCGAGTTCGTTGTGCGCCGCCGGGTTGTCTGGCCGGAGTGCCAGCACCGCCAGGCAATGGCCCGCGGCTTCGGTCCAGCGCCCGCGCTGCCTGTGGCAGTAGGCGAGCGTAAGGCGTGCCGCGGCCGGATCGTCCGCCGCTTGCCAAGTTTGTTGCAGCAAGTCGGCCGCCTCGTCGTAGTGGTGCGCGGCGGATGCGTCGGCGTTTGCGCACCGGATCAGCGCGCGCGCCAAGGCGTTGCGCGCGGCCGCCGACGGCCGCAACTCCAGCAGGCGGCGGTATTCGGCCGCCGCCTCCGCGTACCGGCCGGTTTCGGTGAGCGCTTGGGCGAGGTTGGAGCACGCGGCGACATGGGAGCGATCGAGCTCGAGTGCTGCGCGAAAACTGTTGATTGCCGCCTCCAGCCGGTCGAGCTCGACGAGGGCATTACCCAGGTTGTAGTGATAAACCGGCTTGTCGGCATTGAGCGCGATGGCCGCACCGATTTGCGCGACGGCTGCTGCGTGGTCTCCGCGCTGGTGGGCGATGAGCCCGAGCAGATGAGTGGCATCGGCATCGCGGGCATCCGCGTGCAGCATCGCGCGGTAGCGTTGCTCGGCGCCGGCGAGCTCGCCGCTTTCGTGCAGCCGGATCGCCGCTTCCAGTTGCGCGGCCCTGTTGCCGCCGAACCAAGTCCGCAGCCACTGCGACAAGGACATAAGTTACTTGGGAAGGTGTGCCGCTACGATCTGCAGCAGCGGCGCGAACACTTTGGGCGTGCCGGTGACGATGTTCCCGCGTTCCAGGTAATTGCCGTCGCCCTCGAAATCGCTTACCAGACCGCCTGCCTCCTGGATCAGCAAGCTGCCGGCGGCCATGTCCCAGGGCGAGAGGCCCATTTCCCAGAAGCCGTCCAGCCTGCCCGCGGCGACATAGGCGAGATCGAGCGCGGCGGCGCCGGCGCGGCGCACACCCGCGGTCTGCTCCATCACCTTGCGCAGAACGGCCGCATATTCGTCCATGTGCTGGCCGGAGCGGAACGGAAAGCCGGTGCCGATGAGGGAGTCGTCCAGCCGCGTGCGTTTGGACACGCGCATGCGCCGGTCGTTGAGGTAGGCGCCGTGCCCGCGCGTGGCGGTGTACAGTTCATTGCGTCCGGGGTCGTAGATCACCGCCTGCGTCACCGTGCCCTTGTGCCTGAGTCCGATGGAGACGCAATACTGCGGAAAACCGTGAATGAAATTGGTGGTGCCGTCTAGCGGGTCGATGATCCACACATAGTCCGATTTTCCGCGCGCCCCGGACTCCTCTGCTAGAATCGCATGGTCCGGGAACGCCTTCATCAGGATCTGGATCACCGCTTGCTCCGCCGCCTGGTCCACCTCGGTGACGAAATCATTGTGGCGCTTGGTCGATACGGTCAAGGCGTCGATGTCCTGCGCGGCGCGGTTGATGATGGCGCCGGCGCGCCGCGCGGCTTTCACCGCGATATTGAGCATGGGATGCATGTAATGTGGGGTCTTTGCTTGATTTCGCGGCCTGCGCCTAAGGGCTGATTTTAATATGAGCGCAGACCTGCTGTCGCGCATTCGTATCGTGCTGTCGCACACCTCGCATCCGGGCAACATCGGCGCGGCGGCTCGCGCCATGAAGACCATGGGTATCGTCTCGCTCCATTTGGTCAACCCGAAAAAATTTCCCGATGCCGAAGCCGAAGCCATGGCGAGTGGAGCGGCGGACGTGCTGCACCAGGCCCGCGTCTGCGCCAGCCTGGCCGAGGCCTTGCAAGGCACGGTGTATGCTCTGGCGGTGAGCGCGCGCCGGCGCGAACTCGCGTACGCGTCCGCCGCAGCGCGCGGCGCGGCGCAGGCGCTGGTGAGCGCCGCGCAGGGGGGCGAGGTCGCGATCGTTTTCGGAACCGAAATGTCGGGACTAAGCAATGAGGAAATCCTGCAATGCGCGGCCATGGCGCATATTCCCGCCGACCCGGACTACTCGTCACTCAATCTTGCCGCGGCGGTGCAGGTGATGGCCTATGAGGCGCGCGTAGCGGCGCTGGGCGGGCAACTGCTTCCTCCGGCTGAATCCGAACCGGCGCGGCACGAGGACGTCGAGAATTTCTACCTCCACCTCGAGCAAAGCCTGCGTGCCAGCGGTTTTCTCAATCCGGCAAATCCCAGGCGCCTGATTCCACGCCTGCGGCGCCTGTTTGGCCGCGCGCGCCTGGAACAGGAAGAGGTCAACATCCTGCGCGGAATACTGAATTCTTTTCGCAAGTAGTTGACTAGAACACTGGGGATTAGTAGACTATTAGATGTAGTCGACAATGTATTATTTTACATTAACTTATTTAAAACAGTTAATTAGACTATCTTATTAATAAGTTACTTTAATATAGCTTCAGAGCGCAAATCGAGCAGAAAGCCTGTGAGCTAGCAGACACGCCTATGTTCAAGAACATCCATGAAGATATCGCCAGCGTATTCGAACGCGATCCTGCTGCGCGCTCGACCTGGGAGGTAATTACCTGTTACCCCGGCTTCCACGCGCTGCGCATTCACCGCATCGCCAATTGGTTGTGGCGTATGAACCTGCGCTGGCTGGGACGGCTGGTATCGCATGTCGGGCGCTTTCTGACCGGCATCGAAATCCATCCGGGCGCAAGCATCGGTAGGCGCTTTTTTATCGACCACGGCATGGGGGTGGTCATAGGCGAAACCGCTGAAATCGGCGACGACGTAACCCTGTACCACGGCGTGACCCTGGGCGGCACCTCCTGGAACAAGGGCAAGCGCCATCCGACCTTGAAAAATGGGGTAGTCATCGGCGCCGGCGCCAAGGTGCTCGGACCCATCGTCGTGGGCGAGGGGGCCAAGATCGGCTCCAACGCCGTGGTGGTGAAAGACGTTCCGCCCGGCGCCTCCGCAGTCGGGATTCCGGCGCGCATCATTGTCGATGAGCAGGACAAATCGCGCGAGGAAAAAGCCGCCAAGCTGGGGTTTTCTGCCTATGCCGTCACGGCCAAAGCCGCGGACGATCCTCTGGCCAAGGCGCTGCAGGGCCTGCTGGACCACTCGATGGAGCAGGATCGCCGGCTGGAGCGCTTGCAGCACGAGATCGAGGCTTTGCGCGGACGGACCGAGGACGAGCGCGCGGTTACGGAGCGCTTCGATCCGGGCCGGTTGCGCCAGGCAGGAGAAAAATAGTTGACAAAAATGCTCTGGTTTAGATATAGTTTGTTGTATTGATTGGGTAATGAGCTGGATACGAATATGAGACTGACAACCAAAGGCAGATTTGCCGTGACCGCCATGCTGGACCTGGCCTTGCGTCACCAGCACGGGCCGGTAACCCTGGCCGGCATCGGAGCGCGCCAGAGCATTTCGCTCTCGTACCTGGAGCAACTGTTCGGCAAGCTGCGCCGGCACGCGCTGGTGGAGAGCGTGCGCGGTCCGGGCGGCGGTTACTGCCTGGCGCGCGCCAGCGACAAAGTTTCGGTGGCCGACATCATCCTCGCCGTGGACGAACCGCTCGATGCGACGCATTGCAGCGGCATGGAAAACTGCCGGGATGACAGGCGCTGCATAACCCATAATTTGTGGGCCACGCTAAACGAGAAGTTGTACGAATATCTTGACTCCGTGACGCTGCAGGACCTCGTAACCGAGCATCTGGCGAAAAACGGGAATGTGAGCGTGCTGATGGACCGGCGTCGCGCGGCTGCACGCAAGGCCGTCTCGTTGCCGGCCTGAGTCGTCAATTCGTTGACTAGGTGCATGCTCATTGCGTAGACCGATCCGGCCCGCTTGCGTGCGCGGGCACGCAGGGCATTGCGCCGCTCAAAGTCTTGAGCAATTCTTTCACCGTCCGCACCCGCGGCGCCAGGCCTTCGCTCGGCGTTTGCACCCTGAGCTTGCTCGGGCCCGACAACTTCCAGTGGCGCTGCCGCTGCAGCAGTTGGATGATGCGCGCACCGTCTATGGGCGGCCGGTCGATGAACTGCAGTTGGATCGCATCGCCGCTCGCGTCGATGCGTGCCACGCCCAGCTCACGTGCGCCGATGCGCAGGCGGTGCGATTCGATCAGCGCCTGCGCCGGTTCCGGCGCGCGGCCGAAACGGTCGATCAACTCCTCCTGCATCGCATCCAGTTCGTCCGCCGCTTCGCAGTTTGCCAGGCGCTTGTACAGCGTCAGGCGCTCGTGCACGTCGCTGCAATAGTCGCTGGGCAGCAGCGCCGGCAGGTGCAGGTTGACTTCCGTGGTGAGCGCGAGCGGCGAAGACAGGTCGGGCTCTTTTCCCGCCTTGAGCGAGCGCACCGCGTGGTTGAGCATGTCGGCGTAGAGATTGAATCCGATTTCCTGCATTTCGCCCGACTGCGATTCGCCCAGGACTTCGCCCGCGCCGCGGATTTCCAGGTCGTGCATGGCGAGGAAGAACCCGGCGCCCAGCTCGTCCATCATCTGGATCGCTTCCAGGCGCTTTTTTGCCTGCGATGAGAGCGCCTCTTCGGCGTGAATGAGCAGGTAGGCATAGGCCTGATGATGCGAGCGGCCGACGCGGCCGCGCAGCTGGTGAAGCTGCGCCAAGCCGAATTTATCGGCGCGGTTGACCAGTATGGTGTTCGCGGTGGGGATGTCGATGCCGGTCTCGATGATGGTGGTGCACAGGAGCAGGTTGTAGCGCTGCCGGTAGAACTCGCGCATTGCGCGCTCGAGCTCGCGTTCGCGCATCTGACCGTGCGCCACCACGATGCGCGCCTCGGGCAGCAGTTGCGCGAGCTTCACGTGCATGTTCTCGATGGTCTGGACTTCGTTGTGCAGGAAATAAATTTGCCCGCCGCGCTTCAGTTCGCGCAACACCGCTTCGCGGATCACGCCCCGGCTCGCGCGGCTGACGAAGGTCTTTATCGCGAGGCGCTTTTGCGGCGCGGTGGCGATGACTGAGAAATCGCGCAGGCCTTCGAGCGACATGGCCAGAGTGCGCGGGATCGGCGTGGCCGTGAGCGTGAGCACGTCGACTTCGGCGCGCAGCGCCTTCAACGCTTCCTTCTGGCGCACGCCGAAGCGGTGTTCCTCGTCGATGATCACCAAACCCAGGCGCTGGAATTTGATGTCGCGCTGCAACAGCTTGTGCGTACCGATGGCGATATCGACCGAGCCGTCGGCCAGCGCCTTCACATTTTGCGTCTGCTCCTTGGATGTGCGAAAACGCGACAACTGGGCAATCTTGATCGGCCACTCGTCCGCAACCTGCGCGAAGCGGTCGGAGAAAGTCTGGAAGTGTTGCTCGGCGAGCAAGGTGGTCGGGGTGAGGACGGCGACCTGCTTGCCGCCACAGACCGCGACGAACGCCGCGCGCAGGGCCACTTCGGTCTTGCCGAAGCCGACGTCGCCGCAGATCAGGCGATCCATGGGCTTGCCCGAGCACATGTCTTCGACCACAGCGCGGATCGCGGCCGCCTGGTCGGTGGTTTCCTCGAAACCGAAGCCCTCGGCAAACGCCTCCAGATCGTGCTGCTTGATTTCGAACTGATGCCCCTGGCGGGCGGCGCGCCGGGCGTAAAGATCGAGCAACTCGGCGGCGGTGTCGCGAATCTGCTGTGCCGCCTTGCGCTTGGCGCGGTCCCAGTCGCCGCTGCCGAGCTTGTGCAGCGGCGCCTGATCCGGCGCCACGCCGCTGTAGCGGCTGATCAGGTGCAGTTGCGCCACCGGCACGTAAAGCTTGTCCTGGCCGGCATACTCCAGGTGTAGACATTCCGTCTTGCCCTCGCCCAGGTCGAGATTGGCGAGCCCGAGATAGCGGCCGATCCCGTGCTGGGCATGCACCACCGGGTCGCCGATGCGCAGTTCCGACAGGTCGCGCACCATGCCCTCGACCGAAGTCGGACGGACCTCGGCGCGTTTGCCGGTGCGTACCGTGCCGGCATAGAGTTCAGCCTCGGTGACAATGCATATGTTCTCGTCGGCCAGAGCAAAGCCGTTGAACAGCGGCGCCGTTCCGAGCATGCAAGGCGCACTGGCCGCGAGAAACCCCGCGAAGCTCGCGCAGGGCGCAGGCGCGAGGCCGTATTCGGCCAGATACTGGCTCATGGTTTCGCGCCGGCCGGGCGATTCCGCGAGGAGCAGCACGCGCGCGGGCGTGGCCGCGAGGAATGTTTTCAGCCGCGCGAGCGGATCGGCTGCGCGGCGCTCGACGGCGAGCGGCGGCAGCGCGGTGGTGATCATTCCGTCGTCCGCCTTGGCGCCGCCTTCCTGGGGGGCGCCGATGTCGATGCGGCTGAAATTGCGCGCCGCGATGAAGAATTCCTCGGCTGGCAGGAACATGTCCACCGGCGCCAGCAGCGGCTGCGAACGGTCGCCGCTCAGCATTTTATAGCGCGCCTGCGTGTCTTTCCAGAACGCGGCTATGGTTGCGGCGACATCGCGATGCAGGCAGATGGTGGCGCGCTCGGGCAGGTAATCGAAAATGGTGGCGGTGTGCTCAAAGAACAGGGGCAGGTAATACTCGATTCCGCCCGGCGCGACGCCGTTGCTCACATCCTTGTAGATATTGCTCCGCGACGGATCGCCTTCGAAGGTCTCCCGAAAGCGCGCGCGAAAGCGCGTCCTGCCGGCTTCGTCCAGCGGAAACTCGCGCGCCGGCAGCAGGCGCACCTCCTGCACTTTATAGATGGTGCGCTGCGTATCGACGTCGAAGGTGCGGATGGATTCAATTTCCTCGTCGAGCAGGTCGATGCGATAGGGCAGGGCGCTGCCCATGGGAAACAGATCGATGAGTCCGCCGCGCACGCAGTATTCTCCCGGCGCGACCACCTGGGTGACGTGGCTGTAGCCAGCCAGCGTCAATTGCGCGCGCAACTGCGGCAGGCTGAACTTTTCTTCCTGCTTGAGGAAGAAGGTATAGGCGGCCAGATAGGACGGTGGCGCGAGGCGGTATAGCGCAGTGCTCGCCGGGATCAGCGTGAGGTCGCATGTGCCGCGGGTGATTGCGTAGAGCGTCGCCAAGCGCTCGGATATCAGGTCGTGATGCGGCGAGAAACTGTCGTAGGGCAGCGTTTCCCAGTCGGGCAGCAGGTTCACTGCCAGCCCGGGCGCGAAATATGGAATTTCCTCGCGCAGGCGCTGCGCATCCGGCGCCGAGGCGCAAAACACGATCAAAGGCTTCGCGTCCCGCGCCAGGCGTGCGAGCGCCAGGGCGTCGCCGGAACCATGCAACTGGGTGTATCGGCGTTGTTGCAGCGCCTGGGGCGGGGCGGTAATCATGGGAAAAAAGAAGCCCATCGGCGCGGCCCGATGGGGTGGGGGTGCGGCCCAGAGAGACGGGATTCAGCTGACAGCATAAATTGACTAAGCTGTATTATAACGGCTTCAGTAGCCATTTATTACGAAAAAACAATGACGTCCGAGCGATTTTTCGGCCTGATCCCGGCCGCAGGGGCGGGCGAGCGCATGGGCCAGGCCACGCCCAAGCAATACCTTCCGCTGCTGGGACGCACGCTGCTCTACCATAGCGTGAACGCGCTCCTCGCCAATAGCAGGATCGATACCGTGTTCCTGGTGTTGGCGCCCGGGGATGGCGAATTCAGGCGGCATGCCTGGGGTGAGTTCGGCGAGCGCGTCGCGCCGCTTTACTGCGGCGGCGCAACGCGGCACGACAGCGTGTTGAACGGTTTGGTTGCGGCTTCCTCCATGGTGCAGCCCGATGACTGGATGTTGGTGCACGACGCGGCGCGGCCCTGCCTCGGTCAGCGCGAATTGCAGCGCATGCTGGACGCGCTCGCCACGGACGGGGTCGGCGGTATACTCGCGGTGCCGGTCGCCGACACGCTCAAACGCGCCGATCCGACCGGGCGGATCCAGACGACTGAGCCACGCGAGCATCTATGGCAGGCGCAGACGCCGCAGATGTTTCGCCATGGCCTGCTGCTGCATGCCTTGAGCCGGACGGCCAAAATGACCGACGAGGCCGGCGCCATCGAGGCTCTGGGGCTGAAGCCGAAGCTGGTGCAAGGTTCCGCCACGAATTTGAAAGTGACCTATGCGGAGGATCTGCGGTTGGCGGAGACCATCCTCGCGAGTTTCGGGAGACAGACATGAGGATAGGGCAGGGATTCGACGTTCACGCCTTGGTGTCGGGGCGTAAGCTCGTCATCGGCGGCGTGGACATTCCAAACGAGACGGGCCTGGACGGACACTCGGACGCCGATGTGCTGCTGCACGCCGTGTGCAATGCCTTGCTCGGCGCGGCGGCTATGGGCGATATCGGCCGGCATTTCCCCGACACCGATGCGCGTTACCATGACGCCGACAGCCGCACGCTGCTGCGCGAGGTGAGCGCCCTGGTGCAGGAAGCCGGCTACCGCATCGTCAACATCGACGCCACGATCATCGCCCAATCGCCGAAAATGGCGCCGCATATTCCCGCGATGATAAACAACGTCGCCGCCGATCTCGGTTTGTCGCGCGGCCAGGTCAACATCAAG
>SCTX01000059.1 GCA_004298385.1 Betaproteobacteria bacterium
GGAATAACCAACCCACACGGACAACAAAGCTTTCTGCCCACCGCTATTGCGGCTTGATTCCGGCAGCCTCGATTATCGGCCACCACTTCTTGATTTCGGCCTGCTGAATAGCGGCGAGCGATTCGGGAGTTTGCTTCTCGCGCGTGGCGATTTCCATCCCCTGGCTCGCGAGTCGTTCCTGCACCTTCGGATTGGCGAGGGAAGCCACCACCGCCCGGTTGACCGTATCGATGATCTCCTTGGGCGTCCCCTTCGGGGCGAACAGCCCCGACCAGAGCGAGAACTCCATGCCCCCCTGGAACCCGGCCTCCGCCATGGTTGGCACGTCAGGCAGGATCTTCATGCGCTGGGCGCTGGTCACGCCCAAGGCCTTGATCATGCCCGAGCGCACATGCGGCGAAGCAGTGGCAGGATTGAGGAATGCTATTTGGATCTGCCCGCCCATAAGGTCCTGCATGATCGGTCCGGCGCCGCGATAGTGGACCGTCTGAAAGCGCGTCCTCGTCTGCTTTCGCACCACCTCGTCGAGCAGGTGGGGCGGACTGCCGATGCCGGCGCTCCCCGAGGATGCCTTGTCCGGGTTGGCCTTGAGCCAGTCCAGCAGCTCGTTGTAGCTGTTTGCCGGCACTGACTTGTGGACCGTGAGCAGCAGCGGTGCATCCGTCATGAAGGCAATCGGCGCGAAGTCCTTCACCACGTCGTAGTCCAGTTTCAGGAGCTTGGCAATCGCGACATGCGTATTCCAGATGCCAAGAAGCAACGTGTAGCCGTCCGGCGCTGCGCGCGCCACGCGCGACGAGCCGATGGAGCCGTTTGCGCCGCCCAAGTTCTCGATCACGATGTTCTGCCCCAGGGTCCCTTGCATCCCCTCTGCCACCGGCCGGCCCACGGCATCGGCCATGCCACCTGGCGGAAAGGGCACGATCAGTGCTACCGGCCGCGTTGGATAGTTCTGCGCCCATGCGCCCGTCACCGCGACGAGCGCGAAGACAACGATAGCCACCAGTCTCTTCATACGATCCTCCTCGATCTCCCTTAGAATCCGTTTCAAGGTCTCAAGCCGTGGACCTAAGGATAAGAGAAACAACGCCTCCTCTGCAATCACCGCAGAGATTACCCAAGTTTCGAGCGCGATTACGCGCTAACTACCGCACAATCTACGCCCACGGCAGGACGATGGCAACATCGGCCCCCTCGCCCCGCGGGTCAGGCGATGTCGGGCACCGAATGGTAGGTCAGCACATTAGTGGCAGGGAGCGGCGCGTGCGGATGCTCGTCCGGCGCGATGAGACGCTGATGGGGCGCGCGGCAAAGCTGCGGCAGGAAATCGAGACGCTCGGGGGAACGATCGGCCGATCGGTGTCGCGGTTATCGCCCGGGACGTCAAGCATGCGGCCGCGGAACAAATCCAATCTCGTCGACGCGCTAAAAAGCGTTTTGATGCGCTGAATTCTCAGACGAACGTAAGCCGTACTCGTTGAGGCCCAGAGCCCCGTCGCGCGTGCCTTCCGGTACGGCGATGGCCTGTGTACACGGCGATGGCGGATTGCCACCGGTTGGCGTAGCGGGGTACACTCACGGCCCGCCACGCAGTTTTCCAGAAAAAAGCATCCCGGACACACGAACCATCATGATCGATAAGCCACTTCCCTTTGATGAGCGGACGATCCGCGAG
>SCTX01000060.1 GCA_004298385.1 Betaproteobacteria bacterium
TCGCAAGCGATCAATCGTTGAGCTTCATCCCCCTGGCTGCGCCGGCCTAAGGGGGCAGCCCCGCGGACGGGACGCGCGGTCTAGATTCCCCCACGTTCAAGGAACATAGCATGCAGCGCCGGGTGGTGGGGCTGCCCTAGGCGTCTTTGCGCGTCTCCACGATCTGCAGCGGCCCGGTGTCGGGAGGCGGTACGCGCCGCGCGCGCGGTCGTGACGGCACGAACCGAGACTCTGCCACCGGCTCGGCCGGCTTGACCTTGCTCGGATCGGTTTGGATCATCACCAGACCACTCTCTTGCAGTGCTTTCTCCACGTTGACGCTGGGTGCGGCCGGCGCAATCGGTTCGGCGCGAGCTGCCGCGGGTGCGGGTTCGGCGCGCGCCGCAACCGGCACTGCCGCTTCGGGTACGTACGCTGGCTCCGCGGTGGCGACAGGGACCGGCAGTTCGGTCGCTATGGCGTGAACCGCAGCCTCGACCGGTGCGGCAAGATTTTCCTCCGACATTGCATGCTGTGCTTCAGGCAGCGCTTGCGGCGCAGGCACCTGCATTTCGACTCGTGCTTCTTCCCCGCGTTCGACGCGTTCCGCACGCGCCGCGTGTTCCGCCTGTTCCGCGCGTTCACGCTCGGTTGGTTCCACGCGCTCCACGCGGCCGCCGCGGTCACCGCGACCGCCGCGCTCACCGCGTCCGCGCCGGCCTCGGTTGCGTCCGAGCTCACCGCCACCTTCCGGGCGGTGTTCATCCTGAGGCCTGGATTCTGCGCCCGGCTGCGCTTCGCCTTGAGTTTGCGGCCGCGGCGCGCGTGGCTCACGCGGCTCGCGCGGTGGGCGAACGCCGCGCTCGGGACGCGCTTCGCGCTCCGGGCGTTCGCCGCGGCTGCGATCCTGGCGCGGCTCGCGCTGCTCCGGCCGGTTGACTTCGCCTTGCCCCGGCCGGCCATCGCGTCCGCCGCGTTCCTGGCGATCGCGCCCGCCGCGTCCACCGCGACCACCACGTTCGCCGCGTTCACTACGTTCGCCTCGTCCACCGCGCTCATGCAGCGGCTCTCGCTTGGGTTCGCGGCTCGAGGGACGGATCCCGCTGCTGGGCTCGGCTTCCGCTTTCGGCGCCTCACCCTTGAGCCAGCCCATGATGCGGGAGATGATGCCCGGCTGAGCCTGCGCTTGCGGCTCTGGCGGTGTCGGTATGGACGCGGGCGCCGGTTCGCCCGGCGTGATGCCCTGCACCGCGGCCTGCGGCCTCGGCGCTTTCGGCTCGATGTTCGCCAGCGGCTTGGCTTCTTCGTCCGTGGGCATCTGCACCATGTTGTAGCTCGCGGGCAGAGGCTCGGCCTGATTCAGGTCATCGTGGCGCAGGCGCGAAATCTGGTAATGGGGCGTTTCCAGGTGCGTATTCGGGATCAGCACCACGTTGACCTTGAGGCGGGCCTCGACGGCGTGGATGTCGGTTCGCTTCTCATTCAACAGGTAGGTGGCCACATCCACCGGAACCTGGGCATGCACGGCGGCGGAGTTTTCCTTCATCGCTTCTTCCTGGATGATGCGCAGGATATGCAGCGCGGTGGATTCGATGCCGCGGATATGGCCGATGCCGTTGCAGCGCGGGCAGGTGATGGTGCTGCCCTCGCCCAGCGACGGGCGTAAGCGCTGGCGCGACAGTTCCATCAGGCCGAAGCGCGAGATCTTCCCCATCTGCACCCGCGCACGGTCGAAGTGCAGTGATTCGCGCAGGCGGTTTTCCACCTCCCGCTGGTTGCGCTGCGCTTCCATGTCGATGAAGTCGATGACGATCAGCCCGCCCAGGTCGCGCAGGCGCAACTGGCGCGCAATCTCCTCGGCTGCCTCGAGATTGGTGCGAAATGCCGTCTCTTCGATGTCGCTGCCGCGCGTGGAGCGCGCGGAGTTGACGTCGATCGCCACCAGCGCCTCGGTGTGGTCGATGACCACGGCCCCGCCCGCGGGCAGGTTTACCTGGCGCGAGTATGCGGTTTCGATCTGGTGCTCAATCTGGAAACGCGAAAACAGCGGCACGTCGTCGCTATAACGCTTCACCCGGCTTACGTTGTCCGGCATCACGTGCGCCATGAACTGCTGCGCCTGCTCGAAGATCGAATCGGTGTCGATCAGGATCTCGCCGATCTCCGGATGGAAGTAGTCGCGGATGGCGCGAATCACGAGGCTGCCTTCCTGGTAAATCAGGAACGCGCCTTTCTGGCCGGTGGAGGCCTCCTCGATCGCGTGCCAAAGCTGCAGCAGGTATTTCAGATCCCAGTCGAGTTCCTCGAGCGAGCGGCCGATGCCGGCGGTTCGCGCGATTACGCTCATCCCCGGAGGAACCGGGAGCCGATCCATGGTGTCGCGCAACTCTTCGCGCTCTTCACCTTCGACCCGGCGCGACACCCCGCCGCCACGCGGGTTGTTGGGCATGAGCACCAGGTAGCGCCCGGCCAGGCTGATGAAAGTGGTAAGCGCGGCGCCTTTGTTGCCGCGCTCGTCCTTCTCCACCTGGACGATCAGTTCCTGGCCTTCCTTGAGCGCGTCCTGGATACGGGCGCGGCCGACGTCGACACCGGCTTTGAAATAGGCGCGGGCGACTTCCTTGAAGGGTAGAAAACCGTGGCGATCGGTGCCGTAATCGATGAACGCAGCTTCCAGGCTGGGCTCGACGCGGGTGATGACGCCTTTATAGATATTGCTCTTGCGTTGCTCTTTCGAGGCCGATTCAATGTCGAGGTCAATCAGTTTCTGGCCATCGACTATGGCGACACGGAGTTCTTCGGCCTGTGTCGCATTAAACAGCATGCGCTTCATAAATATTGCTCCCGCGCGCGCATGGGCAGGACAAATCTCGGGCAGGACAAACCTGGGCCTAGGTGTTCAAGGGCTTAGCGATGCATTCCAGTCTTGAATAAGAGGAGTGGAAGGGGAATCGGTTGGGTCCGTCGTACTTGTTTCCGGTATAAAAATACCGAATGTCGTAATCTGCCGCTGCTTGCAGCGCGCCAAATCAATTACACTCTCGCTACTTGCGGTGAGCGATATTAACCGCATTACCCAGGGTTACGGCCTTCCGGGCCGCAAAACCGGGGACGTGTTCAGGTCAGAAAATGTCATATCGACACAACAAACCCTGTCCCGCGACTGAGTCAGTGGAAACATTATAAGCAAAATGAACGATTTAAGTAAAGTTTCCGTGAAACTGATGGAAATCGGCTCCGAAGCCTCGGGCCAGCGCGTAGATAATTTCCTGCTGCGCCAGTGCAAGGGTGTACCCAAGAGCCACATTTATCGCATCCTCAGAAGCGGGGAAGTGCGGGTCAACAGCGGGCGCGTGGACGCGACCTACCGCCTGCGGGAAGGCGACCGGGTGCGCATTCCGCCTTTGCGGCTGGGCGCCAAGGCGGCCCCCTCCAAGCCGCCGAAAATCGACCTGCCCCTGCTCTACGAGGACGAAGGCCTGATCGCCGCCGACAAACCCGCCGGCCTGGCGGTGCATGGCGGCAGCGGCATCAGCTATGGCGTGATCGAGCAGTTGCGCGCGGCGCGCCCCGAGACGAAATTCCTCGAGCTGGTGCATCGTCTCGACCGCGACACCTCGGGCCTGTTGCTGCTCGCCAAGAAGCGCTCGGTGCTCACGGCAATGCATGAATTGATCCGCGGCGGACGGATGGACAAGCGCTATCTGGTGCTGGTGCGAGGCAAGTGGCCCTCGGGCAAGCGGCACGTGAAGCTCAAGCTGCAGCGCTATGTCACCGGCGCGGGCGAGCGCCGCGTCAGCGTGGACGATGCAGGACGGGAGGCGCACACCGTGTTCGAGCTGGAGCGCGCCTGCGGCGCCTATAGCCTGCTGCAAGCGCAACTGAAAACAGGGCGCACGCACCAGATTCGCGTGCACCTCGCGCACCTGGGTTTCCCCATTGTGGGCGACGACAAGTACGGCGACTTCGATTTGAACAAACGCCTGGCTAGGCAGGATCTAAAGCGCATGTTCCTGCACGCCTGGAAGCTCGTGTTTGTGCAGCCGCTTTCCGGCGACAGGCTGAGGCTCGAGGCGCCGCTGCCGCGCGAACTCGAGAATTTCATATCCAAGCTTGATTAGGACCCACATGCCGAATCGATTTGAATTGCTGGTTTTCGACTGGGACGGGACGCTGATGGACTCCGCCGGGGCCATCGTCGCGAGCATCCAGGCGAGCTGCCGCGACCTGGGGCTGCAGGTGCCGGAGCGCGAGCGTGCTTCCCATGTGATCGGTCTGGGGCTGAAAGACGCCCTGGCCTATGCCGTGCCCGAACTGCCGCCGAGCGACTACGGCCGGCTGGCCGAACGCTACCGCCATCATTATCTGGCGCACGATTCCGATCTAGAACTGTTTCCGGGCATGCGCGAGATGCTGGCCGGCCTGAAGCAGCAAGGGTATTTGCTGGCGGTGGCCACTGGTAAGAGCCGTGCCGGGTTGGAGCGTGTGCTGGAGGCGACGCAACTGAAGCAGTATTTCGATTCTTCGCGTTGCGCCGATGAAACCCATTCCAAGCCGCATCCGGCCATGTTGCAGGAACTGATGCGGGAGTTGCTGATCGAACCTGAGGCGACGCTGATGATAGGCGATACGGCGCACGACCTGCAGATGGCGGTAAACGCGGGCGTGCCAGCATTGGCGGTGAGCTACGGCGCGCATCCCCGGGACAGCCTGACCGCACTCAATCCGCTCGGCTGCGTCGACACGCCGCAGGAGTTGCTGCCATGGCTGATCAAGAACGCTTGAGCCAAGGCCTGACTGGAGTCGGCAAACGCCTGACGGAAGTCAACGAAAGCCTGGGCGAAGCCAGCGAAGGCGCGGCCGAGGCGAGCGCACGCCTGATCTGCGCCGGCGGCGAGCTCCTTGAGGGCGGCGACGGCGTGCGCTTCGAGATCGAATGGAATGGAGAAGCTGCGCCTGCCTTCGCCATCCGCCACCGCGGCAGGGTGTACGGCTACCTCAATCGTTGCGCGCATATTGCAATGGAACTGGACTGGAAGTTGGGGAAGTTTTTCGATGCGGACGCCGAGTATTTGATATGCTCCACTCACGGGGCGTTATATGCGCCGGAAAGCGGCGCCTGCCGCGGCGGGCCGTGCCGAGGCGCTGCGCTGGTCGGCTTGAATGTGTTCGAGGCCGATGGCAAGGTCTATATGAGAAGGACTTGAGGTAATGGCGGAACAGGAAAAGAACTGGGAGCGCGAGACGCTGGAGAAACTCTCCTTTGCCGCGCTGAAGGAGCGGAAGACGGCGCGCCGATGGGGCATTTTTTTCAAGCTCCTGACCTTTGCCTACGTCACCTTCCTCCTTTTCATGCTGTTCCAGTGGCGCGGCGATGGCGATGTCATCTCGGGCGGGCAGCACACCGCGCTGGTCCAGTTGGATGGCGTGATCGACGCCAAGGGCGAGGCAAGCGCGGAAAAAATCAACGGCGCGCTGCAAAGCGCGTTCAAGGACAAGAATACGCTGGGGGTGATTCTGCGCATCAACTCACCCGGCGGCAGCCCGGTGCAATCCGGAATCATCCACGACGAGGTACGGCGGCTGCGCAGCATCCATCCCAACACGCCGCTGTATGTGGTGGTCGAGGATGTCTGCGCCTCGGGCGGTTATTTTGTCGCCGCCTCGGCCGACAAAATTTACGTCAACAAGGCCAGTCTGGTCGGCTCCATCGGCGTGCTCATGGACGGCTTCGGCTTCACCGGCGGTATGGATAAGCTGGGCGTGGAGCGGCGCCTGCTCACGGCAGGCGAGAACAAGGGCTTCATGGACCCGTTTTCGCCGGTGGATCCGAAGCAGAAGGAGTACGCGCTCGGCATGCTGAACGACATCCACCAGCAATTCATTGCCGTGGTGAAACAGGGTCGCGGCAAGCGCCTGAAGGACAACCCGGAGTTGTTCAGCGGCTTGGTCTGGACCGGGCAGAGGAGCGTCGAACTGGGCCTGGCGGATGGTTTTGGCAGCGTCGAATCGGTCGCGCGCGACGTGATCAAGGCCGAGCAGATTGTCGACTATACCGAAAAGTCCAATCCGGTCGAGCGCATCGCCAAGCGCTTCGGCGCCGCTGCCGCGAAGAGCTTGGTCGAGTACACCTTGCGCGACAATCTTCGGCTGCGCTGACGCCGCTTACCGTATACGGCGTCTCAAGTGCTGTCGTATGCCAGGGGCGGGCATTACGCGCTCGCGCGCGCCAACCGCGATTTCCGGACGGAAAAAACATCCGTCCGGAAAACGCGGTTATGGAAAAAAAACAAGTAAGGCTTGGGGTTGCTTTTGTACAAGATCTTCGATTGCGTGCGGACGGCTGCTCGTCCGTGCGCAATCGAGGCTCCGCGCGGACGGGTTTTCGTCCGCGCCAGGTTTCTAGGCTGCCAGTAGCAGGAATATCGCAGGCCGGCGATCAAGCTGCGGCGGCTGTTTTTTCCAAGCGGCAACCGTCATGGTGCGAATATCTTCGCCGGGCAGGGTCAGATCGGCGGCAACGCAAAGCAGGGTATTGCGCGCGCACACGGCTAGGATGCTGGCTACCAGCTTCTGGTTGCGGTACGGCGTCTCGATGAAGATCTGGGTCTGTGTCAACCGCCGCGACTGATTTTCCAGCTCGCGCAATGCTTTTTCCCGCTCCACATCCGCCACGGGCAGATAGCCGTGAAATACGAAACTCTGTCCGTTCAGGCCTGAGGCGATGAGGGCGAGCAGGATGGAGGAGGGGCCGACCAGAGGCACGACCCGGATCCGGTGCCGGTGCGCGTACAGGACCAGTTTCGCTCCGGGGTCGGCGATGCCGGGGCAGCCTGCCTCGGACATCACGCCCAGGTCATGTCCAGCCAGCAACGGCGCCGCCAGCCCGGCGATGGCCTCCACTGGCGTATTCTCGTTCAGGGTGGCGATCCGCAGTTCCTGCAGCGGCTTCGTTGCGCCGACCTGTTTCAGATAGGCGCGCGCGGTCTTGGGATTTTCGGCGACGAAGTGCAGGAGCGTGCGCGCGCGTTGCTGCACCTCCGGCGGAACGACTGCAGCAAGCGTGCTCGCCCCGAGGGTAGTCGGGATGAGAAACAGTGTGCCTGTTGCCAAAATCAGATGACCTGCACGCCCTGTGCGGCGAGCATTTCGGTGAGAGCGATCAAGGGCAGCCCGATCAGCGCATTGGGATCGCCGCCGCGCATTTCGGCGATGAGGGCAATGCCCAGGCCCTCGCAGCGGGCGCTGCCGGCGCAATCATAGGGCTGCTCGCGCCGAAGATAGTGCTCGATTTGCGCATCGCTATAATCGCGAAAGCGCACGCAATAGGGCACGACTCGCGTTTCCGCCTGGGCGTTGGCGGCGTTGTAAAGGCACAGCGCGGTGTGGAACACCACCTCCTTGGCGCGCATGGCCTTGAGCTGGCGCAGGGCGCCGGCGTGATTTCCCGGCTTGCCGAGCGTCGTTCCTTCGAGCACCGCCACCTGGTCTGAACCGATGACGATTGCCTGGGGAAAGCGCGTCGCCACTGCCCGGGCCTTGGCTTCGGCCAGGCGCCGTACGGTGTTCTGCGGCGCCTCGTTCGGCAGCGGGATCTCGTCCACATCCGGTGCAGCGACCTCGAAGGGCAGCCCCAGCCGCGCGAGCAGCTCGCGCCGGTATTTCGAGGTCGAGGCGAGAACGATTTGGGGCATCGGTTGCATATGGGAGCGGATTTAACCACGGATTTGCGCGAATTTGCGCAACAAGCCCGTACCTGCCTAGCGGCAACGCTCGGAGATCAACTGTTCCAGGCGCGCGGTCGAGGCTTTACGCTCTTCGTCGCTTTGGAACACGCGCTCGCCTGCCTCGTTCAATCGATACAGCCCGCGCGCGGATTTCATCTGGGCGAGCTGGTCACGCGCCTGGTTGCAGGCCAGGCGCCGCGAGGATTCCTGCTGCTTGTCCTTGGCTTCGGTCTGCTCGGCCTCAATGCGGCGCCTGCGGAATTCGAGGTCCTGTTCCTTCCAGCCGGGTTGCACCTCCTTTCGCGGCGCCAGCACAGGGTTGGCCAGGCGCTGCTCCACCTCCTGGGTCTTCTTGCCTTGGGGCGCTCGCTCGCCGTAGTGGGTCACCCCCTTTTCGTCCACCCATTTATATACTTGGGCAATGGCCGGAACGAGTAGCGCCCATAGTACGCAAATCTTCAGCAAGGTATTGAAAATTTTGTTTTTCCTTTGACAGTGCGAGGTAAAAATAATATCATGCGCGCCTTATGTTGCAACCGGCGGCCATTGATGGCCTGGCGTTTGCCCGCGACGCGGCGGTGCTCGAGGGGCGGCTGGGCATGGAATCCCTGCCGCGGCTCGCCCAATCCGGATGTTCGGGGTCGATCCTCGATTTCGTCCTGAGCGGCGAAACCAACGAGCGTGGCAAGCAGGGGCTGAAGCTGGCAGTGGACGGCAGTGTGCGCCTGCAGTGCCAGCGTTGTCTCGGCATCCTGGACTTACCCGTGCACCTTGCGGCGCAATTGGAATTGGCATCGAGCGAGGCCGAAATCATGGCAGCCGATGATGACATAGAACGCGTGGTGGCGGGCCGCGAAATGAGTGTCGCGGCTTTGGTGGAAGACGAAGTCTTGCTCGCTTTGCCCATGGCGCCGAAGCATGAGCAATGCGGCACGGCAGCAGGATTGCGAGCCAAGGTCGCGCCCTCGGCTTTTCCGGCGCTCGCGGCTCTGAGAAAACGAAGTTTCAGTGGAGGCTAATGCGCGTAGCGCGTTATGCCGGAACTAAAACGAAAAAGTACATAATGCGCGTAGCGCGTTATGCCGGAACTAAAACGAAAAAGTACATAATGCGCGTAGCGCGTTATGCCGGAACTA
>SCTX01000061.1 GCA_004298385.1 Betaproteobacteria bacterium
TGCCTGCGCTACAACCCAGGTCCGCTGCGTGAGGGGAACGCCATCATCGGCAAGCCCGAGGAAGCGAAATACGGCTTCACGCGCGAGCAGCTTGTGGACGGCTATCGGCAATTGCAGGCGAAGGGGGTGCGCCGCTTCGGACTGCACACGATGGTGGCCTCAAACGAGCTGAATCCAGAATTCTTCGTCGAAACGGCGAAGATGCTCTTCGGACTGGCCGTGGAACTCGCGCGCGATCCGGGCGTGAGAATTGAATTCGTCAACCTCGGCGGCGGCATCGGCATTCCCTACAGACCCGGCCAGAAAGCGGTCGACCTCGGCTTGGTCGGCCGCAGGATCGAGCAGGCGTATCGGGAGATCATCGTGCCGGCCAAGCTGCATCCGCTGAAGATCTTCATGGAAAACGGCCGCTGCATCACCGGACCGTACGGCTACCTCGTCACCGAGGCGATTCATCACAAGAATACCTACAAACAATACGTCGGCGTCGACGCCTGCATGTCCAACCTGATGCGGCCTGGCATGTACGGTGCGTACCACCACATCACGGTTCTCGGGAAAGAGACCGCACCCCAAGACCACACATACGACGTGGTTGGTTCGCTGTGCGAGAACAACGACAAGTTCGCGATCGACAGGCAACTCCCCGAAATCAGCGCCGGCGACTTGCTCGTCATCCACGACGCCGGCGCCCACGGCTTTGCAATGGGCTTTCAATACAACGGCAAGCTGCGATCCGCCGAGCTGCTGTTGCGGGAAGACTGCTCCGTCATGCAGATTCGGCGCGCGGAAACCATAGACGATTACTTCGCAACCTTGGATTTTTCCAAGCTGTAGGCCTGGCGAGATCATCGGCGAGACGGCGAGCAAGAACCCGAATATTTTCACAGCAGTTCCTCCCGGTGCAGCATGAACACGTGGTTCCCGCCGGCGCTGGTCTCGAGCCAGATGAAGGGCAGGCGCGGATAGGCTTTTTCCAGCGCGGCGCGATTGTGGCCGATTTCGACGATGAGCAAGCCCTCCGGGTTCAAGTGGGCGGCGGCCTGCGTCAGAATGCGGCGCAGCAACGCGAGGCCGTCGCGACCGCCGGCGAGCGCGAGGCGCGGCTCGCGCCGGTATTCGCGCGGCAGCGCGCGCATGGCGGCGGCGCCGACATAAGGCGGGTTGGACAGTATCAAGTCATAGCGGCGACCGGCCAGGCGATCGAACAGGTCGGTCAGGACTAGCCGCACGCGTCCTCCCAACGCGTAGTCCTTCACATTCCTGCGCGCCACCTGCAGCGCTTCGGGCGAAACATCGGCCGCGTCGACGCGCGCCTCCGGAAATGCATGCGCGGCGAGCACCGCAAGACAACCCGAGCCGGTGCACAGGTCGAGCACGGCGCGCACTCGGCGCGCATCGGCGACCCAGGGCGCAAGTGCGTCGCGCAGCAACTCGGCGATGAAAGAGCGTGGCACGATGGCGCGCTCGTCGACGTAGAACCTGAACTTCCCCAGCCAGGCTTCGCGCGTCAGATAGGCCGCCGGCGTTCGTCCGCACACGCGCCGCCGCAGTATGGCGCGCACTGCTTGGAGTTCGCTCGTGCTCAACTTTCGATCGAGCACGGGCTCGAGTTCGCCCAGCGGCAGCCGCAGCGTGTGCAAAATGAGATAGGCGGCTTCGTCGCGGGCGTTATGCGTGCCGTGACCGAAGGCGAGGCGGGCGCGTTTGAATTGCGTGACTGCCTCGCGCAATACCGCGCGCAGCGTCACCGGCGCGGCGCGGTCGGAGCTCAGGTCGGCAACAGCAGGCGCTCGAGCACCTGCCGGTAGATGGACTTGAGCGCTTCGAGATCGTCGAGTTCGATATGCTCGTTCAGTTTGTGGATGGAGGCGTTAACCGGGCCGAGTTCCAGCACCTGCGGGCAGATATCGATGATGAAGCGGCCGTCGGAGGTGCCGCCGCTGGTGGACAATTCCGGCTCGATGCCCGTAACCGCGCGCACCGCGCCGCGCGCCGCGACGACCAGCTCGCCCTCGGCGGCGAGGAAGGGCGCCGCGCCGTGCAACCAGTCAAGCGCGTAATCGAGGCCATGCTTGTTGAGGATGCCGAGCACGCGGCGCCGCAGGCTTTCGATTGTACTGGCAGTGGAGTAGCGGAAATTGAATTGCACCTCGAGGCTGTTGGGGGTGACGTTGTCGGCCCCGGCACCGCCGTGAATATTGGAGATCTGCCAGCTCGTGGCCGGGAAGAATGTATTGCCGCGATCCCATTCGGTTGCCACGAGTTCGGCCAGCGCCGGCGCGGCGAGATGGACGGGATTCTTGACCAGGTGCGGATACGCAACATGGCCCTGCACGCCCTTGATTACGAGTTTGCCCGAAAGCGAGCCGCGCCTGCCGTTCTTGATCGTGTCGCCGAGCTTAGCCGCGGCGGTGGGCTCGCCGACGATGCAGTAGTCGAGCAATTCGCCGCGCGCCTTGAGTTTTTCCACCACCTTGACCGTGCCGTCCACCGCTACACCTTCCTCGTCGGAAGTGAGCAGCAGCGCAATCGAGCCTGGGTGCTGCGGGTGCGCGGCGACGAATTCCTCGGCCGCGCAAATGAAGGCGGCGATGGATGATTTCATGTCGGCCGCGCCGCGGCCGTATAGCTTGCCCTCGCGCACGCTGGGCGCGAAAGGATCGGAGTGCCATTGGTCCAGCGGACCTGTGGGCACCACATCGGTGTGTCCGGCAAAACATACTAGCGGTCTGGCCTGGCCGCGGCGCGCCCAGAGGTTGGTAACTTCGCCGCTGCGCATACTCTCCAGGGCGAAGCCTAGCGGTTTGAGGTGCTGCGCGATGAGGTCCTGGCAGCCTGCGTCTTCCGGCGTGATCGAGCGCAGCCGAATCAACTGTTGCGCGAGTTCCAGGGTGGCCGAACTCATAGTCCCGCTCTCGCGCTTACGTGCTGAATGGCATCAGGTGCTGCAGCCTCCACTACTGGGGCGCCGGTTCATCGACCAGCAATTTGAATTCGCTGAAAGATCCGGTGTTTTCGAGGTTGGGTGCCTGGTCGGGCTTCTTCTCCGCCCCTGTCGCGGGAGCGGCTCCGGCATCGCCTTCGGACTGGTTCATCAGCCACATCAGGTTGGTGGCGGAATCGGCGTTGCCCAGCGCCTCCTCCTTGCTGATTAGGCCGTCCCGGTACATCTTGAACAGCGACTGCTCAAAAGTCTGCGAGCCGGGCGTCATGCTCTTTTCCATCGCATCCTTGATTTCGCTGATTTCGCCTTTGTCTATCAGTTCGGCGGTGTAGCGCGTGTTGAGCAGAACCTCGACCGCCGCCGAGCGCCCGCCCTTGAGGTTCTTAATCAGGCGTTGCGAAATCACGGCCTTGAGCGTTGCCGCCAGATCCTGCAGCAGGGAAGGGCGGTTTTCCAGCGGATAAAAACTGATAATGCGGTTCATCGCATGGTAGCTGTTGTTGGCATGCAGCGTCGCCAGGCATAGGTGGCCGGACTGGGCGTAAGCGATGGCCGCCGCCATGGTGTCCTTGTCGCGGATCTCGCCGATCAGGATGCAGTCGGGCGCCTGGCGTAGCGCGTTTTTCAGGGCAATCTTGAAATCGAGGGTGTCGGTCCCGACTTCGCGCTGGTTGACGATGCATTTCTTGTTGGTGAAAATGAATTCCACCGGATCCTCCAGCGTGAGGATGTGGCCGGACTTGGCGGCGTTCCTCAGATCGAGCATGGCGGCGAGCGTGGTCGACTTGCCGGAGCCCGTGGCACCGACCATTAGAATCAGGCCGCGCTTTTCCATGATCACTTCCTTCAGCACCGGCGGCACGCCCAGGCTGTCGATATTGGGCACCTCGCCGGGGATGTAGCGCACCACCACGGCCGGCGTGGTCTTCTGGCGGAAGGCGCTGATGCGAAAGCTGCCGACGCCGGGCATGGGAAAGGCGGTATTGAGCTCCAGCGTGTCCTCGAATTCCTTTTTCTGCTTGTCCGTAAGGACTTCGTACAGCAGGTTGATAATGTTGGTCGAATCCATCGCCTGCTGATTGATCGGCATCGCAGTGCCGTTGATCTTGATGTTGATCGGCGAGCCGACGGACAAGAAGATGTCGGAGGCTTTCTTTTCCGCCATCAGTTGGAACAGGCGCTTCATCGCTGACATTGTCGTTCTCCCTTAAACCGGACAAGCCGGAAGCAAACCGTTTCGCTTAAAGTTTGCTTACGAACCGGTTGATGCGTTGCGCCGCCTCGAGGCATTCGGCCAGCGGCGCGACCAGAGCCATGCGCAGGCAGCTCCGACCCGGATTGCGGCCGTGGGCGGCGCACGCCAGATAATTGCCCGGCAGCACGGTAACATTATATTCGCGGCACGGCGCTACTGTGAAATGTTCGTCGTCCACCGGTGCACGGCTCCGGAACAGACTGCCTTGTTGGATTTGTAGTTGGGTGCCTAGTTGGTATTCGACGAGGGCTCGAAGCTTTGCAAGTCCACCGCGCGCTGGGCCTTCCAGCCTTTCTTGCGGTGTTCGGCCACCACGGTGGTGAATATGCCGCCGCGCACGTAGAATTTCGCGCAAAGACGCATGAATCGCGGGCGCGTGGCGCCGGCCAAATCGTCGAGGATGCGGTTGGTGACGGCCTCGTGAAATGCGCCCTGGTTGCGGTAGGACCAGATGTAGAGTTTGAGGCTTTTCAGTTCCAGGCACTTGCGTTCTGGAACGTAGTCCAGTACCAGGCGCGCGAAATCCGGCTGCCCGGTAACCGGGCAAAGGCAGGTAAACTCCGGAATCTCCATATGGATCAGATAGTCCCGCCCCTGGTTTGGATTGTCGAAGGTGCTCAGTTCGTTGCTTGGTTTGGCAGGCATGTGGTGCTCGGAAAACAACGTTAAGATGCTATTATATCGGTTCGCAATAAACCGAATAAATCCGGTCGAAAACCGGTTTTCCAAGATAAGAAACCCCAGTGCGCCTTACTCAGATAAAGCTTGCAGGATTCAAATCCTTCGTCGATCCGACCTCGATCGCAGTCCCAGGCCAGCTCGTCGGCATCGTCGGTCCAAACGGCTGCGGCAAATCCAACGTAATCGACGCCGTGCGCTGGGTGCTCGGGGAGTCGCGCGCCTCGGCCCTACGCGGCGATTCCATGCAGGACGTCATATTCAACGGCTCGGCGCAGAGAAAACCGGTCGCGCGCGCGAGTGTCGAGTTGATGTTCGACAACAGCCTGGGCAAGGCCGCCGGTCAGTGGTCGCAGTATGCCGAAATCGCGGTGAAGCGCGTGCTGACGCGCGAAGGCGAGTCGCTGTACTACATCAACAATAGCCACGTGCGCCGGCGTGACATCCAGGACATTTTCATGGGCACCGGCCTGGGGCCGCGCGCCTACGCCATAATCGAACAAGGAATGATTTCGCGCATCATCGAGGCGAAGCCGGAAGATCTGCGCGTGTTCCTGGAGGAAGCGGCGGGCATCTCCAGGTACAAGGAGCGGCGCCGCGAGACCGAGCATCGCCTGCACGACACGCGCGAGAACCTGGCGCGGGTTGCCGACATTTGTCAGGAGCTGTCGCTGCAGATCGACAAGCTCGACCAGCAGGCCAAGGTCGCGATGCAGTTCAAGGAACTGCAAGGCGACGTGCAGCGCAAGCAGAACCTCATGTGGCTGCTGCGCAAGATGGAAGCCGATAACGAGGCGCAGCGGCATGCGCGCGAGATAGAGCGCGCGGCGAACGACCTGGAAGCCGAGACTGCGCGCCTGCGCGAGATCGAGAAGCGCCTGGAGGAAGTGCGCAGCGCGCACTACCAGGCAGGCGACAGGCTCAGCAGCGCGCAAGGCGAGCTCTACGCCGTCAACGCCGAAGTGCAACGCCTGGAAACCGAGATCCGCCACATCGGCGAGAGCCGCACGCGCATTGAAAACCAGATCGCGCAGCTCGCCGCGCACGGCGCGCAATGGCAGCGGCAGGCGGGCGAGTTGCAGGGCGCGCTCGCCCTGTGGCAAGGGCGCCAAGGTGGTGCCGGACAAAGACTGCAGCAGGCACACGAACGCGTCGCGGCAGAAGCCGCGAAACTGCCTGAGGTCGATCAGGATTTCCGTGCGCTCCAGGCCAGGCTTGCCGAGGAGCGTGCAGCCCTGGCCCACGCCGAGCAGGCCTTAAGGATAGAGCAGACTCATATCAGCCATGCGGAGAAGACCCTGCAAGGGCTGACGCTGCGGCAGGAGCGCTTGATTGCCGAACATGAGGGGCTGGCCAAACCGGATGCCGCTGCGATCGAAGAGCAGCAGCGCCGGATTGCCAAGCTGGCCGAAGAGCTCGCGCGCAAGGACGCCCATCTCGCCTCGCAGTTGCAGCAGTTGCCGGAGTTGGAGGACGCACGCAGGACGGCCCAGGAAAAACTCGATGCGCAGCAGCGCGAGCAGGCCGGACTGGAATCGCGCCTGGCGACGCTGAAGCAGGTGCAGGACCGGGTCGAGGGCAATGCCCAGATCCAAGAATGGCTGATAAAGCACCGGCTGGAGTCGCTGCCGCGCCTGTGGCAGCAAGTGCGGGTCGAGGCCGGATGGGAAACCGCGTTCGAGGCCGTGCTGCGCGAAAAACTGCATGCCGTGGAAGTGTCGCAGCCAGAGTTGTTGGAGTGCATGATCGAGGATGCGCCGCCTGCGAAATTGAGCGTCTATGCCGCCACGGAAGCGGCGCCGGACCAGGTGTTGGATGGCATGCGGCCTCTGGCATCCTTGCTTGGCATCCACGACGAGGCGGTGCGCGGGGTGATGCAGGACTGGTTGCACCGGGTGTACGCGGTGGAGGCCGTGCCCGGCTCCGGAGACAGGCAAGCGCTGCCGCCGGGTGTGATCCTGGTCAGTCGCCAGGGGCATCAGTTTTCGCGCAGCGCGGTCAGTTTTCATGCGCCCGCCCCGGGCGATACCGGCATCCTCGCCCGGCAACGCGAAATCGAGGACCTGAGCGCCCAATTGCGCGAACGCGAGGATGCGCTGCGCCAGTCGCGCACCGAACAGCACGTTGTCGAGGCGGCACTCGGCGGCCACAACCAACGCCTGGCTACGCTGCGTCAGGAAACCGCAGCGCTTAAACAACTGGTGCACGAGCAGCAACTGGAAAGCCTCAGGCTCTCCCAGGGGTTGGAGCGTTTCCAGGAGCGCAGCCGGCAGATCCAGTTGGAACTGGATGAAATCGCGCGCCAGCAGGAAGCCGAGTGGGCCAGCCAGGCGGCGGCCGAGACCAGCCTCGCGCACCACCAGCAGGCCATGGAATCGGTGACTGGGCTGGTTGCGGCTACCTTGCAGGCCTATTCTAAGGCTGAACAGGCGCTGAATATGCAACGACAGGCCCTGCAGCAAGCCGAGCACGAAGACCAGGAGGCGCTATTTTATGAGAAAGAATGTTCATCTAAAATCAATGAAATAAACTCTTCTATTCAAGTAATACTTGAACAGTCGAACGCTGCGGCACGACAATTGGAGCAACTCGGGATCGACTTGGCGGGACAGCAGGACGCGGACTTGAGGCAGCGTTTGCAGACACAGTTGGAACTGCGGGTACAGCGCGAGCAGAGCCTGGGCGTTGCCCGCTCCAGCCAGGAGGACCTGGCTCAGGGCCTGCGGGGCGCGGAAGAGGAGCGCCTGGCGTGCGAGCAAAAGCTCGAGCCGCTCAGAAACCGCATCAACGAGTTGCGTCTGAAGGAGCAGGCGGCGCGGCTCAACAAGGAACAGTATGCCAGCCAGTTGTTCGAGGCCGGGGCAGACGAAGAGGCGCTTGCGGCGATGCTGGAAAAGGGCATGCGGCCAAACACGCTACAGACAGAGATCAGTCGCCTGGTCCAGTCCATCGCCGATCTGGGCGCCGTAAACATGGCCGCGCTGGAGGAACTGCAGGCCAGCCGCGAGCGCAAAGGCTTTCTCGATGCACAGGCGGCCGACCTCAATATGGCGCTGGAAACTCTGGAAGCGGCGATCCGCCGCATCGACCGCGAGACGCGCGAAATGCTGCAGCAGACCTTCGACACCGTGAATGGGCATTTCGGACAGATGTTCCCCAGCCTGTTCGGCGGCGGCGAGGCGCACCTAGTCATGACCGGCGAGGAAATACTCGACGCCGGCGTGCAGGTCATCGCCCAGCCGCCGGGCAAGAAAACATCTACCATCCACCTGCTTTCCGGCGGCGAGAAGGCGCTCACCGCGCTGGCGCTGGTGTTTTCCATGTTCCAGCTTAACCCCGCGCCGTTCTGCTTGCTGGACGAGGTGGACGCGCCGCTGGACGACCCCAACACCGAGCGCTTCTGCGATCTGGTGAAGCGCATGTCGGCCGACACCCAATTCCTCTACATCAGCCACAACAAGATCAGCATGGAAATGGCGGCGCAGTTGGTGGGCGTGACCATGCAGGAGTCAGGCGTGTCGCGCGTCGTCGCCGTCGACATCGAGGAAGCCCTGCGAATGAAGGAGGAACTAGCCGCATGAGCCCAGGAGAGCGAAGCGGGGATGCGACCCGGGCGAAGGCGGCAGGACGCCGACAGCGCGGTCTTTGCGTTGAGCTATTCGCACGGAGGCGGCGCAAATGAGCGAGCTGCAGCTCGGCCTGCTGGGCATCGGCGTCCTGGTGGTGCTCGGGGTGCTGGCATACAACAAGCTGCAGGAAGCGAGGCTCAAGCGCCAAGCCGAGGAGGTTTTTGGTTCGAAACACGATGACGTGCTGCTGGGCGGGAAGTCCGGCGACTCGCGATCCCAGCGGTCGGCCGGTTCGACCGGGCGCATCGAACCGACCCTGTCAGCCGCGCCGGCCGAGGCCGCCACGGCAAGCGGCGTGCTTGATCCGCGCATCGATTTCATAGCGACCCTGGAGACCGAGGCAGCGGTCGCAGGCGACGCGATTTCGATGGCGATCGTGGATAGCCTGGCGAAACCTGCCAAGGCCGTCAGCTGGGAATGCTACAACCCGCAGACGGCGAACTGGGAACCCCTGGCGGCGACCGGTGAATACAAGGTGCTGCGCGCCGGGCTGCAGTTGGCCGATCGCAAGGGTGCGGTGAACCAACAGGATTTGACTGACTTCAGCGCCATGGCGCAGTCGGTGGCCGACGCGATCGGCGCCCGCTGCGCACTAGGCGCGCCAGCAACAGCGCTGCAGCGGGCGCAGCAACTGGACGCCCTGTGTGCCGACGTAGATGTGCAGATCGGTCTAAACCTGATTTCCCGCGGCGGCGCGGTTCCCGGCGCCAGGATCCGCGCGCTGGCCGAAGCGCACGGACTCGCACTGGAGCGAGACGGCAGATTTCACCGCCGCGACGAAACCGGCCTTGAACTCTATACCCTGTGCAATGAGGAGCCGGCGGCGTTCTCCGCCGAGGGCATGAAGGAGCTTGCCACCAAAAGTTTGACGCTGCTGTTCGATGTCGCCAGAGTGCCCGGCGGGATCGTCGCCTTCGACCGCTTCGTCGAGTTCACGCGTGCCCTGGCCGAGGCTCTGTCTGCCGGAATCGTCGATGACAACCGCCAGCCGCTGGATGACGCCGGGCTGGGCAAGATCCGCGCGCAACTGCAGGCCCTCTACGTCAGCATGGAGCAACAGGGGATTGCGGCAGGCAGCCCGCTGGCCCTGCGCCTGTTTTCGTAATGGCCGTGCCGAAAGCCGTGCTCGCAGAGGTGCACAAGCTGCGCGCGGAGCTCGAACGTCACAACTATCAATACTACGTGCTCGACCAGCCACTGGTAAGCGACGCCGAGTTCGACCGGCTGTTTCGCCAACTGCAGCAGCTCGAAAGCGAGCATCCGGAACTCGCCGGCCCCGATTCACCGACCCAGCGTGTCGGCGGTGCGCCTCTGCCCCAGTTCGAGCAGTTTACTCACCGCACGCCCATGCTCTCGCTCAATAACGCTTTTTCCGCGGAAGAGGTGCTGGCGTTCGACAAGCGCGTGCGCGAGGGCTTGAATTCAGGGAGCGTCGAATACTTGGTCGAACCCAAGTTCGACGGCCTGGCGGTCAGTCTAAACTACGAACAAGGTGTATTCGCGCAGGGCGCGACCCGCGGCGACGGCTATACCGGCGAGGACGTGACACCCAATTTGCGCACCGTGAAGAGCGTTCCGCTACGCTTGCAAGGCAAAGTTCTACCTAAACTGCTGGAGGTTCGCGGTGAGGTTCTGATGTACCGGCGCGACTTTGACCGGATGAACCAGCGCCAGCGCGCCAACGGCGAGAAGGAATTCGTCAATCCCCGCAATGCTGCAGCCGGCAGCCTGCGCCAGCTCGATTCGCGCATTACCGCACAAAGGCCGTTGCGTTTCTTCGCTTACGCGGTGGGGGTGATCGAGGGTGCGACCGTGCCCAAGACGCATGGTCAGCTTGAAAGCTGGCTGGAAAGACTGGGCCTGCCCGTCTGTCCGGAGCGGCGTGTGGTCAGCGGAGCGCAAGGATTACTGACGTTCTACAGTCAAATGGGAACGAAACGCGCGGACTTGGCCTACGAAATAGACGGTGTTGTGTACAAAGTCAACAGCCTTGCCGCGCAGCGGCAACTGGGCTACGTTGCGCGCGCGCCCCGCTTCGCCATAGCGCACAAGTTTCCTGCGGAGGAGGCGAGCACCGAGGTGCTCGCCATCGAAGTGCAGGTGGGTCGCACTGGGGCACTGACACCGGTCGCCCGGCTAAAGCCGGTATTTGTAGGGGGCGTAACGGTCACAAACGCCACGCTGCACAACCTCGACCAGGTGCGAGAGAAGGACGTGTGGGTGGGGGATACCGTCATAGTGCGCCGTGCCGGCGACGTGATTCCCGAAGTTGTACGGGTTATTCCGGAGAAGCGCCCTGCCGATGCGACCGAGTTCCAGATGCCAGGACAATGTCCTGACCCGGAATGCAAATCCAAGGTTGAGCGCTTGGAAAGCGAAGCGGTATATCGCTGTACCGGTGGGCTCTACTGCCCGGCTCAGCGCAAGCAGGCACTGCTGCATTTCGCATCGCGTCGCGCCATGGACATCGAAGGTTTGGGAGAAAAACTGGTTGACCAGCTTGTCGATGGTGGCATAGTCCATACGCCAGCCGATCTGTACGACCGGAAAAAGCTGAATGCCGCCAGCCTCGCCGGGCTGGAGCGCATGGCGGAAAAATCGGCAGCGAATGTTATCGCGGCAATCGAAAAGACCAAAGGCAGTTCTCTTCCCCGATTCCTCTTCGCGCTTGGCATCTATCACGTGGGCGAGGAGGTGGCGAAAATTCTCGCCCGCCATTTCGGCTCACTTGAGGACTTGCTGAACGCCGATTGGGACGCGCTAATAGCTGAAAAGGAACGCGTCCAGAAGGAGAACACGCGCCGCCGCGCCAAGGACGGCGCCTTGCTCGATCCGATCCTTCCCGGGGTGGGCCCGGAGATCATGCGAAGTGTGGCAAATTTCCTTAGCCAGCGGCACAATCGCGACGTGATCGAACAATTGCGCAAAAACGGCGCGGTGCGCGAAGAATCACCGCCATCCGTCGCCCAGGGTCGCAACGTCATCGGCAAGACGTTCGTGCTCACCGGCAGCTTGCCTAAGTTGAGCCACGACGAGGCGAAGGAACTGATCGAGGCACAGGGAGGCAAGGTGGCCGGATCGGTGTCCGGGAAAACCGACTACCTGGTGGCGGGAACCGAGGCAGGTGCGAAGCTCGCCAAAGCGGAAGCGCTTGGCATAAGCATACTCGATGAGGCAGGATTGCTCGAATTGCTGAAGGGAAAGCGATGACGCGTGTGCGCAAATGTGTGTTTCCAGTGGCGGGCATGGGCAGCCGCTTCCTGCCGGCGACCAAGGCCAGTCCGAAGGAGATGATGCCGATTGTCGACAAACCGCTGATCCAGTACGCGGTCGAGGAGGCGGTCGCGGCGGGTATCACCGACATGATCTTCATCACCGGCCGCAACAAGCGCGCCATCGAGGACCATTTCGACATGGCCTACGAGGTCGAAGCCGAACTCGCGGCACGCGGCAAGAAAGAATTGCTCGGACTGGTGCGGGGCATCATCCCCAAGCATATCAACTGCATCTATATCCGCCAGCCGGAACCCTTGGGCCTGGGACACGCCGTGCTGTGTGCGGAGCCGGTGGTCAAGGACGAGCCGTTCGCGGTGATACTGGCCGACGACCTGATCGATGGCGAACCGGCGGTCCTCAAGCAAATGGCCGATGTGTACGAGCAACATCACTGCTCGGTGCTCGGCGTGGAAGAAGTGCCGCGCGAGCACACGCGCCAATACGGCATCGTCAAGACCGATGGTCGCGAGCCGGGGGTGGTCAGCGCCATCGTCGAGAAGCCGCGCCCCGAGGATGCGCCTTCCACCCTGGCCGTGGTGGGCCGCTATATCCTCAAGCCGCGGATTTTTCATCATCTGGCCAAGGTGCAGGCAGGGGCGGGCGGGGAAATCCAACTGACCGACGGCATCGCCGCGCTACTTAAGGAGGAGAAGGTGCTGGCCTATCGCTTCAAGGGCAAGCGCTACGATTGCGGCTCCAAGCTGGGCTATCTGCAGGCCATGGTCGAGTACGGGAAAAAACATCCCGAGACCGGCGTCGCGTTTGCCGCGTACCTGAAGTCGCTGTAGGCTAACAAATACCTGCACCGAATGGACCAAACGGCGCGCGCCTGGCAGATCCTCGAAGCGGCAGAGTTGATCCACAGTGCCGCCGCCGTGGACGCCGCGATCGAGCGCGTCGCCGCGGAAATCGCCGCCAAGCTAAAGGACCAGTACCCGCTTGTGCTCTCGGTAATGGGCGGTGCGGTCGTGTTTACCGGCCGCATCCTGCCGATGCTGAACTTCCCGCTCGATTTCGACTACATCCACGCCTCGCGCTACGCTGGCGCAATCAGTGGTGGTCCGGTCGACTGGAAAGTCGAACCCAAGGGCAATGTCTCGGGGAGAGTGGTGCTGGTGCTGGACGACATTCTCGATATCGGCGACACCATGCTCGCCATACGCCAGCGCATCCTCGAGTTGGGCGCGGAAGCATTTTATAGTGCCGTACTGACCGACAAGAAGAAAGGCCGGACCAAACCGATCTACGCCGATTTTGTCGGCCTCTCCCTACCCGACCGTTATGTGTTCGGGTGTGGCATGGATGCGCATGGGATTTGGCGCAATTTGCCGGCGATCTATGCCTTGAACGAGTAGATAGGGAAGTAATTGTTGGCGGGGTTGTAGAAGCGCAGCGCAAAGCGCAGGTCTTTCACGTCTTTTTCCGGTTCGGAATGCGGCGGGCATCGGCGAGGCCTTGCAGGCCGGCCAAAAAATGGCACAAATGATTATTATTTATGTTACATTTTTACTGGCGGGCGCACTGGTTCATCGGCGTGTGGCCGCATATCGTTGCCCACATCCTGCTGTTGGCGGCGCTGATTGCGTGGCCACAGATCATCTTGTGGTTGCCGCTGACCATGATGAAGTGATCCCTTTTTCGCATGGCAACCGCATCGGATGGAACGTAGATGCATGGAAATGCAAGCGAGGGGAGATCGGACATGAACAAAGCAAAAACGCTATTCGACAATATCTGGGATGCGCACATCGCGGTCGCCCGGCCCGGCGGCGTGGCGCTGCTGCACATCGACCGCCATCTCACCCATGAGATGACTTCTGCGCGTGCCTTCGACGGCCTGCGCGCGAGTAAGCGGCGCGTACGAAACCCGGAACTCACCGTCTGCGTCCAAGATCATATTCTTGCAACCCAATCCGGCCGGCGCGATGACAGTTACGACAAGGGCACGCCCTTTATCCGCGCCTTGCGCAACAACGCACGGGAATTCGGCATCCGCTTGTTCGACATCGACGACCGTGAACAGGGCATCGTTCACGTCATGGCGCCGGAACTCGGAATTGCCCTGCCGGGCATGACTGTAGTGTGTGGTGATAGCCACACTTGCACGATTGGCGGACTCGGCGCGGTGGCCTTTGGCATCGGCACCAGTGAGGTCGAGCATGTCTTCTCGACGCAGGTTCTGGTGCTGCAGAAACCGAAACGCATGCGCGTTGTCTTCCTCGGTACGCTGCGCCCCGGTGTCACGCCCAAGGATTTGAGTCTTTATTTGATCGGACGCATCGGCACAGCCGGAGGCGTTGGCTATGCCACGGAGTACGCGGGCACGGCTATCAACGCCATGGGAATGGAGGGCCGCTTGACACTCTGCAATATGTCGATCGAATTGGGCTCGCGCATTGGCATGGTGGCGCCGGACGATACGACCTACGCATACCTGGTCGGTAGTCGCTATGCACCTCAAGGCGAAATGTGGGACCGGGCGCTTGCCCATTGGCGTACCCTGCCCAGCGACCCTGCCGCGGTCTTCGACAAAGAGGTGAAAATCGACGCGAAGGAGATCGCGCCGCAAATCACCTGGGGCAACAGTCCGCAGGATGTCGTCGCGGTCACCGACGTCATCCCCGATCCGTCACACGCGGATACGCCGGAGCGCCGCCAGTCCTGGGAGCGGGCGATCCGCTACATGGGCCTCACTCCTGGACAGCCGATTGAGGGATTGAAGGTCGACAAGGTCTTCATCGGTTCGTGCACCAATTCACGCCTCAGCGACTTGCGTGCCGCTGCCGCGCTCGTCAAGGGCGGCAAAGTGGCGAAGGGAGTTCTTGCTCTGGTCGTGCCAGGCTCAAGCACGGTGAAGCGTGCGGCCGAAACTGAGGGTCTTAATCGGGTGTTTTTGGATGCGGGTTTCCAGTGGCACGAGGCCGGGTGCTCGATGTGTGCCGGCATGAACGCCGATAAGGTGGAGCCCGGCCAGCGTTGTGTTGCTACGACTAATCGCAATTTCGAAGGTCGGCAGGGGCCCGGCAGCCGCACCCACCTTGCGAGTCCGGTGATGGCAGCAGCCGCTGCTATCACCGGGAAGATCACCGATGTACGAAAAATGATGAATTAAAGCCATGGAAAAATTCACCACACTCACAGGAATTGCCGCACCGATGATGGTGCCGAATATCGATACCGACGCGATCATTCCAGTGGAGCAGATGAAAACGCTCGATGCCGACTTTGGTAGATGCTTGTTCTTCAATCAGCGCTATCGCTTGGACGGCTCCGACAATCCGGATTTTGCACTCAACCGTCCGCCCTACCGCAAGGCCAAGATTTTGGTTGCGGGCGAAAATTTCGGCTGCGGTTCCTCGCGCGAGCATGCGGTCTGGGCGCTGGTAAGCTTCGGTATCCGCTGCGTCATCGCGCCGAGTTTCGGCGATATTTTCTACAACAACAGCTTCAAGAACGGCCTGCTGCCGGTGCAGTTGCCCGCCAACGTGGTCGAGGCTCTAGCCGTACGCATCGCGGCGGATGCGAATCCGGACAGTCTCCCGGTGATCGTGGATTTGGAAGCCTGTACGGTGCGCGGCCCCGGTACTGGCGGCCCGGCTATCGCCTTCGACATCGATCCGGAGCGGCGCGAGGCATTGCTCGAGGGACTCGACGAGATCGGCGTAACGCTGAAGCACGAGGCGCAGATCGCAGCGTTCCAGGCCCGCGATGCCGCGCAAAGACCCTGGATTTACCAGCACACCTATCTTTGACCTGAGTGAAGGAGACACAAAATGCCCTACGACTTAATTATCCGCAATGGCACCGTGATCGATGGTACCGGGAAGCCGGGCTTCGTGGCCGATATCGGGGTCAAGGGTGGGCAGATCAGCGGGATCGGCCGGATCGTCGACAAAGGCAAGGCTGAGATCGATGCCGGCGGCCTGATAGTTTGCCCCGGATTTGTCGATATCCACACGCATTACGATGCTCAAATATGTTGGGATCCAATCCTGGGCTCATCGGCGGAACATGGCGTGACCACCGTCGTTCTCGGAAATTGCGGCATTGGGATCGCGCCCAGCAGACCCGAGGACCGCGAGATCAACGCTCTTGATCTCGTGAGTCTTGAGGGCCTGTCGATCGACGTGCTTAACGCAGGTATTCCCTGGAAGTGGGAGTCGTTTTCCGATTATATCGATTTTGCCAGCGCACAGAAACCGAGCATTAACCTGAGCCTCCTCGTGCCGCTGGCTACTCTGCGCCGCTATGTCATGGGAAAAGCCGCGACCGAACGAGCTGCTACCGAGGAAGAGACGAAAAAGATTGCCACCTTACTGAGGGATGCCATGCGGGCCGGCGCCAATGGTTTCAGCACCACGACACTTTTACGCCAGAAGGGCTGGCAAGGACAACCCCTTGCCTGCGCGCTGGCGAGCACGGAGGAGCTCCGTGCCTACGCTCGGGTTCTGAAGGAGATCGGAAGCGGCGTCATCCAGGCCAATTGCGCTTACAACTTGGGCTCGATTTCCGACGATGAGTATGCGCTTCTCGATATGTTGATGGCGGAGAGCGGCAGGCCGGTCACTTGGTCGGGTGCCGTAAGCCGTAGTGACCAACCGGAGGCGCTCGATGCCTATCTGCGCAAGATCGAGCCGCTGGTGGCGCGCGGCGGAAAGCCGCAGGGGACTTCCCGCCCGCTGACCGTCGAAGTGAATCTGAAGAACCCTTTTGTCATGAACGACATCGAAGCCGGCAAGAAGGTGTTGGGCCAGACGGAAGAAGTGCAAAAATCGTTTTACGCCGATCCTGCCTTCCGCCGGCAAGTGCGCGAGGAGTATGCCAAGGGCGGCAAGCTCTTCAGCACCGCTTGGATAGATGTCCAGGTGCTCCGCGTGGGTAGCCAAAAGATGGAAAAATACTTGCGCCGCACGGTCCGCGAGATCGCTGCCGAACGTGGCGCCGATCCAATGGATACCTTCTTTGACTTGGCCCTCGAAGACGATCTCAGGCTAAGATATCTTGGGGCCGTAGCTAATGTTGACGAGGAGCGTACCAGTAAACAGATAAACGACGACCGCATCTTGCTCGGCATGTCGGATGGCGGCGCCCATGTCGACATGCTGCTCGAATCCAACTACACCACCTATATGCTCGGCCACTGGGTGCGCGAAAAGAACGCCATGAGTCTCGAGCGCGCCATCCACCGGATGACCGCCGAGCCGGCCAAGCTGTTCGGCATTACGGATCGTGGGCTGTTGGCGCCTGGCATGGCGGCCGACATCACAGTGTTCGACAAACATACCGTTGGCTCGGCGATGAAGGCAACGCACATCAAGCACGATCTTCCTGCCGGTGGCGGGCGGCTATACGTTGAGTCCCATGGAATTGCCTATGTGATCGTGAACGGTGGTCTGCTCTATGACCATGGTCAAGCGCTCGATGCGCGTTCCGGCAAGGTTTTACATCGTGTCCATTAGATTCCGATGCCACCATGACGGCCTAGGTTCATCGTCAAAACCGAACAGCTCCGCCGCGTAAAGCGAGGAGCTTGTGTCGTTAAGATCGCGTCTGAATCGGCGCTCGCGGACGATATTTTGAGTGGGGGCGGTTTCATCCACCTGATGAGCAAGTAGCGCTGGAACACCTTGCCGGCGGACGTACGGAAATTCCTTTTGAGCGTGGGCCAGGATAAAATGAAGCATGCGCGCCGCGAGATCGACAAGGAAGAAAAATAGATGAGCACTTTGGCCCAAGCATGGGAACCCGACCCGGAGCTGGCGGAACGCTCCAACATCGTGCGCTTCATGAAGCAGCACGGCATCGCCGACTACGCAGCACTACTGCGCCGCTCCGAAGAGCATCCGGAATGGTTCTGGGACGCGGTGCTCAAATTTTACGATCTCCAGTTCTACAAGCCCTATACCCGGGTCATGGACACCTCCCGCGGCATTCCCTGGACCCGCTGGTGCGTGGGCGGCACTACCAACGTAGTGCTCAACTGCCTGGACCGGCAAATCGCCGCCGGCCTGGGTTCCCAGCCGGTGGCCCTGTGGGAGGGAGAGAACGGCGAAAAGCGGCAGTGGAGCTATACCCAGCTCAACATGGAAACCTGCCGGCTGGCCCACGGCCTGCGCCGCCTGGGTTTCAAAAAGGGCGAAGTCATCGGCCTATACATGCCTATTCTTCCCGAGGCGGTAGCTGCCTATCTGGCCATCATCAAGATCGGCTGCATCGTCATGCCCTTGTTCTCGGGCTTCGGCGCCGACGCCATCGTCACTCGCATGACGGATGCCGGCGCCGCCGGCATCGTCACGGCGGACGGCACCTGGCGGCGGGGCAAGCTGGTGGGCATGAAGGAAATCGTCGACGCGGCCGCGGCTCAGATCCCGACGCTGCGCCACACGGTGGTTTTCCGGCGCAGCGGCCAAGAGGTGCAAATGCGCTCCGGCCGGGACCACTGGTGGAGCGAAGTGGCTGCGGCGGGAGACGCCGGCGAGCCTACCGAGGAAATGGACGCCGAAGCACCCTTCATGCTGATGCACACTTCCGGCACCACCGGCAAGCCCAAGGGCACGGTCCATTCCCATTGTAGCCTCACCTGCCGCATCGCCCTGGACATGGGTTTGATGGCCGACTTCAAGCCGGGGGACCGCATCCAGTGGATGAGCGACATGGGCTGGTTGGTGGGACCGCTGCTCATCACTACCGCCACCATGCTGGGAGGCACCATGGTGATCGGCGAAGGCACTCCCGATTATCCCGATTCCGGCCGCATATGGCGGCTCGCCGCCGAACACGGCACCACCTTCCTGGGTATCGCCCCCACGGTGGTCCGCAACTTCATGCGCTACGGCGACGAAGTGGTGAATCAATACGACCTGTCCAAGCTGCGGATCACCGTCTCCACTGGCGAGCCCTGGAATCCCGATGCCTGGGTGTGGTTCCTGAACCACGTCTGCCGCCGCAAGGCGCCGATCATCAACTACTCCGGCGGCACCGAAATCGGCGGCGGCATCATCATGAGCACCGTGCTGCACCGGGCCAAACCCTGCTCCTTCACCGGCCCCATCCCCGGCACCGGGGCGGCGGTGGTCAATGCTAAGGGCGAGCCGGTGCAGCCCGGCGAGACCGGCGAACTGGTGATGCGCCTGCCCTCCATCGGCCTGACCCGCAGCCTATGGCGGGACGATGCGCGCTATCTGGAGAGCTACTGGAACATCATCCCGGGGCTGTGGGTGCAGGGCGATTTCGCCACCATTGACGAAGACGGACTCTGGTATCTGCACGGCCGCTCCGACGATACTATCAAGGTGGCGGGCAAGCGGCTTGGGCCCGCCGAAGTGGAATCCATGCTGGTGGCCACGGGCAAGGTGCTGGAAGCGGCGGCCATCGGCGTGCCCGACGATATCAAGGGCCAGACCCTGGTGTGCGTCTGCGTCCCGGCCCCCGGCGCGGCGGCGGATAAAGGGCTGGCCGACGAATTACGCCAGGCGGTGGTGCATGGCGCTGGGCCGGGATTTCGCCCCAAAGCAATCATCCTGGTCTCGGACCTGCCCAAGACCCGCAGCATGAAGATCATGCGGCGGGTGGTGCGGGCCATCTATATCGGCGCGCCGCCGGGGGACCTGTCGTCTCTGGTTAACCCGGAGGCGCTCGAGGAGCTGCGCATCGCAGTAGGCAAGTAATTTACCCGGCGTAACTCTGTGGGCGGCCTTCACCAAAAATTGGAAATGGTCGGGCACGCAGGAATCATCAAGGATATTGGCATCCCGGTTTCGTTAGAGTCGAGTAGAGTGAAGGCGTTGGCAGAGAATGCTTTCGATCCCGGCGTGTCACGCAGCCGCAAGAGAACTGACTATGGAATTCCGCAATCAAGTGGTCATGATCACCGGAGCCGCCGGCAATCTCGGACGCGCCGTTACCACGGCTTTTGCCGCGGCCGGCGCAACCTTGGTGCTTGTCGACATAAATCAGCAGGAGTTGCGTGCCGCCTATGACAAGGAACGCGAAGATCGGATGTTGCTCGCCGCCGACCTTTTGGATGCGGCGGCGGTCAGTGCCGCCGGCGAGGCAGCCACCGCTAGGTTCGGGCCGATCCATGTTCTGTGCAACATCGCCGGCGGCTTTCGAATGGGACCGGCCGTCCACGAAACACCCGACAACCTTTGGCAACGGATGCTGGATCTGAATGTTGGATCAATCCTAAACACTGCTCGCGCGGTAGTGCCAGGCATGCTGTCGGCGGGATCGGGTAAAATCGTCAACGTGGCGGCTACAGCAGCGTTGTCGGGGCGAGCCTACATGGGCGCCTACTCCGCGTCGAAGAGCGCCGTCATTCGATTGACCGAAAGCATGGCAGCCGAACTGCGCGAGCAAGGCATCAACGTTAACTGCGTTATGCCCAGCATTATCGACACGCCGCAGAACCGCACCGACATGCCTTTGGCCGATCCGGCCCGGTGGGTCAGTCCGAACGCGCTCGCTGAGGTGATCGTATTCCTCGCTTCAGACCGGGCCCGGGCCATTCATGGCGCCGCCATACCGGTGGTTGGCCTGAGTTGAGCACTCGAGAATCCATGATCTGAATCTCGGAATCCGGCATGCCACGGGGATCACGATAACCATAGCCCATCGGCTTCGCCGCGCCTCGAGTCCCGCGTACGGCTGAGCGTGATAATATCGCCGCCGTAACAACGTTAGGGTTACGCTTCCCTTCTTCCGGCTTCCTCCTCAGCACTCTGATGTTAGCCATCATCGGCGGCAGCGGCCTTACCCAGCTGTCCAACCTCGACGTCACTCATCGTCTGGCGGTGCGCACCCCTTATGGGGAACCCTCGGGCGCGCTCACCTTCGGCCGCATCGCCGGCGAGGACCTGGTGTTTCTGGCGCGGCACGGTTATGGCCATACCATTCCGCCGCATGAAGTAAACTATCGCGCCAATATCTGGGCGCTGAAGCAGCAGAAGGTGGAGGGCGTGGTGTCGGTCGCATCGGTGGGCGGGATACGCGCCGACATGCGGCCCGGCGCCATCGCCGTGCCGCATCAGATCATCGACTATACCTGGGGCAGGAAGAACACCTTTTTCGAGGGTGGAGAACAGCCCGTCACCCATATCGATTTCACCGAGCCGTACTCGGCGCCATTGCGCCGCCGCATCATCGAAGCGGCCCGTGCCTGCGGCGAAGCATTGGTGGAGGACGCGATCTACGCTGCAAGCCAGGGCCCGCGACTGGAGACCGCGGCCGAGATCGACCGGCTGGAGCGCGATGGGGTCGATATCGTCGGCATGACCGGCATGCCCGAAGCGGCTCTGGCGAGGGAGGCGGACCTCGATTACGCCGCAATTGCCGTGGTCGCCAATTACGCCGCCGGCCGTGCCGACAGCTTGCACGGCATACGCCTGGAGGCCATCGAGCAGGTGCTGCAGCAGTCGCTCGCGCGGGTGCGCCGCATCATCGAGAAACTGGTGTCGCGCGCATGATCCGCGAGGTGCTCAAAATGGGCGATCCGCGCCTGCTGCAACCAGCGCAGCCGCTGGAACAATTCGATACGCCAGAACTCCGGGCCCTGCTGGCCGACATGCGCGATACCATGGCGCATCTCGCCGGGGCGGGTTTGGCCGCGCCGCAGATCGGTGTCGGTTTGCAGGTGGTGATTTTCGGCGTCGCGCAAAACCCGCGCTACCCGCAGGCGGAGGAAATCCCGGATACCGTGCTTATCAATCCGGTGCTGACGCCGCTCTCGGACGAACTCGAAGAGGACTGGGAAGGTTGCCTGTCGCTACCGGGCCTGCGCGGCATGGTGCCGCGCCACGCCCGCCTGCGCTATCAGGGTTTTGACGAGCGGGGCAATCCCATCGACCGCCGCGTCAGCGGCTTCCACGCCCGAGTGGCGCAGCACGAATGCGACCACCTCCTGGGTATCTTGTACCCGATGCGCATCCGCGACTTCAGCAAATTCGGCTTCATCCAGGCCATTTTTCCGGGCGAAAACGTCATCGACGAGTGAGAGGATTTGAACGGCAGGCGATGCGCAGTACAAAACCGTTTGCCCTCTGCGTCCTCCGTGTCCTCTGCGGTTAACAACAACCCTCGATTTCGCGGCAGTGCCGATTGACGCGCATTCAACCGCCGGTCGAAACCTATTGGAGCTGCAGCGCGTCCAAGAGATCGCCCTCCAGCTGCAGCACGGTCTTTGGGTTGGCAAGCGCCGCGCCAGAGATCAGGAACACGTCTTCGGCGCGCTCGCCCAGGGTCACGATCTTGGCGGTGATCAAGTTGATGTCGTACTTGCCCAGCACCAGCGCAATGGCATAGAGCAGGCCCGGGCGATCGCCGGCGATGATGGAAAGCGCATGGCTCGCGCCCTTCTCGTCTGGCCGGATATTGACCTCGGGCGTGATCGGAAAATGCCTGAGCTGGCGCGACACCCGGCCGCGTGTGGAAGGATGCAGGGGCGTTTCGCGCTGCAGCCGGTCGGCGAGATCGGTCTCGATCAGATTGATCATCTCGCGGTAATGCGGATTGTTGCCTGGCCCGAGAAGCAGGAAGGTATCCAGAGCATAGCCATGGCGCGTGGTGTGGATACGGGCATCGGCGATGCTGTAATTGATCTGCTCGAAGTAGCCGCAGATGCGCGCGAACAGGTCGCGCTGGTCGCGGGTGTAGATCATCACCTGCAGGCCTTCGCCTATGGGCGAGAGGCGCGCCTTCACCACCGGCCGCTCGGTGTCGACGCGGTAGTGCAGAGTACGCGTCTGCCAGGCGATATCCTGCGCGTCGTGGCGCAGGAAATAGGCCACATCGAGTTGGCTCCACAGCCTGTCCTTGACCTCATCGGACAGGGCGTACAGGCGCAGCAGGCGCAGCGCTTCATCCTGCTTGGCCTGAATATCCTGCTCGAAGCCGATACCGTCGCCGCGCAGCAGTCGTCGCGCCAGCAGAAAAAGGTCTTCCAGCAGCTTGCCTTTCCACGCGTTCCATACTTTGGGGCTGGTGCCGCGGACATCGGCCACGGTGAGCAGATACAGCGCGGTCAGCCGGCGCTCGGTCTTCAGCTTGCTGGCGAAAGCCTTGATTACGTCCGGGTCGGAAAGATCCTGTTTCTGCGCCACCGACGACATGGTCAAATGGTGCTCGACCAGGAACACCACCAGTTCCGTGTCCTCGCGTGAAAGGCCATGTGCGCGGCAGAAACCGCCTGCGTCCAGCATGCCCAGCCTGGAGTGGTCGCCGCCGCGGCCCTTGGCGATGTCGTGGAACAGCGCCGCGACATACAGCAGCCAGTGGCGCTCGAATCCCGCCATCAGGCGGCTGCACTGCGGATACTCGTGAGCGAATTCGACCATGGTGAAGCGGCGCAGATTGCGAACCACGTTGAGGATGTGCTGGTCCACGGTATAGGCGTGGAACAGGTCGTATTGCATCTGGCCGACGATCTTGCCGAACGCGGGCAGGTAACGCCCGAGAATGGAATACTGGTTCATGCGGCGCAACTCGTGGACTATCCCGCGCGGCTGCTGCAGGATTTGGAGGAACAACGCGCGGTTGGCCGGGTCGCGCCGGAAGCGGGCGTCGATCCTGGCCCTGGCGCGCCACAGCGCCCGCAGCGTGGCCGCGCTCATGCCCTTCAGCTCGGAGTGCTGCTGCAGCAGCAGAAAACTCTCCAGAATGGCGCCCGGCTGCCGTTCGAACAGGTCGGCATCACGCGCCTCCAGCAGTTCGTGCGCGCTCTGGAAGCGTTCATTCAAGATTTCAGGCTGGCTATTCTCGCCGGAAAACAGTTGCACGGCGATGTTCTGAAGCAGTAGGGTGTTGAGCTGGGTGATGGCCTTGGCGGTGCGGTAATAGCGCTGCATCAACTGTTCGCTCGCGCGTTTGCTCGGCGTGTCGGCGTAGCCGAACTGCGCGGCGAGCTCGGCCTGGTAATCGAACAGCACGCGGTCTTCGCGGCGGCCTGCGGCGTAATGCAGGCGGATGCGCAGCTCACTTAGGAATTTCTGGTATCCAGCGAGCTGGCGGGCTTCGATCGCGGTGATCAGACCGCGAGCTGCCAGATCCATCCAGTTTTCGCCCAGACCGGCGGAGCGGCTGATCCACAGGATCGCCTGCAAGTCGCGCAGTCCGCCGGGCGCCTCTTTAAGATTTGGTTCGAGGTTGTAGGGGCTTTCCTGATATTTGCCGTGGCGCTGCTCCTGCTCCAGGCGTTTGGACTGGAAAAAGAGCTGCGGGTCGAGTTGCTCCCGCATGGCGCGGGCAAAGGCGGAAAACAGGCTGCGGCTGCCTGTTAGCCATCTAGCTTCCAGCAAGCTGGTCTGCACCGTGATGTCCTTGGCCGACTCGGAGAGGCATTCTTCAACCGTGCGCACGGCGTGGCCGGGTTCGAGTCCGGCGTCCCAAAAGCTGCCGATCAGCGTTTCCAGCTTGCTTCTGAGCTCTGCGTTCGGTTCGCTCGGAAGGAGCACTAGGAGATCGACGTCGGAATAGGGAAAGAGCTCGCCGCGGCCGTAGCCGCCCACGGCTGCGAGTGCGAGCGAACCGGGCAGGCCGGCTTCGGTCCATAGGCTCTTGAGGGTGCGGTCGATGAGCATGCGGTGCTGCCGCAGCATATGCTGCGCCCCGCCGTCAGCGCCATAGCGCTCGCGCAGCTCGCACCGACCTGTCTGCACCTGTTCCCGCAGGCTCGCCGCAGAGGGCCGGGCAGCAGTCGCTGGTTGCATGGCAGGCATCAGAGGATATGGACCTTCAGAGCGGGCTGCGCCGGAGTTCCGGCTGACAAGGTCAGCACCTCGTGGCCGGTTTCAGTCACCAGCACCGTATGTTCCCACTGCGCCGACAGGCTGTGGTCCTTAGTCACTATAGTCCAACCGTCGGCGAGCTCGCGGATTGCGGGCTTGCCGGCATTGATCATTGGTTCGATGGTGAAAATCATGCCTGGCTGCAGCGGGATACCGGTACCGGCGCGGCCGTAATGCAGCACCTGCGGCTCCTCGTGGAACTTCTTGCCTATGCCGTGGCCGCAGAATTCGCGCACGACGCTGTAACCGTGGACTTCGGCGTGATTCTGGATGGCGGCGCCGATGTCACCCAGACGGGCGCCCGGTTTGACCGCCTGGATGCCCAGCCACATGCATTGGTAGGTGGTTTCGCACAGGCGGCGCGCCTGGATGGCGGGCTCGCCGGCAAAAAACATGCGGCTAGTGTCGCCATGGTAGCCGTCCTTGATCACCGTGATGTCGATGTTGACGATGTCGCCGTGCTTCAACTGCTTCTCGCCGGGAATGCCGTGACAAACCTGGTGGTTGATCGAGGTGCAGATCGATTTTGGATAAGGCTGGTAGCCAGGCGGCGCATAGTTGAGCGGCGCCGGCACCGTTTTCTGCACCTTGACCATGTAGTCGTGGCATAGCTGGTCGAGCTCGCCGGTGGTGATACCGGGCTTGACATGAGAAGCAATGAAATCCAGCACTTCCGCCGCGAGGCGCCCGGCGACACGCATTTTTTCGATTTCTTCCGGAGTCTTGATCTGAATGGCCATCTGTGGGCTGCGGCTAAAGGGTGGGAAGGATAAAGGATAGCCATGACTAAGGGAAGCTCCGCTTGATGCATAGAGCCAAACGAGACCGTATTGCCGGCTTCCGCGATGGCGCCAGCGGCGTCCTTGGAGACCACCGGGTGCCACGATCAGCACCTATGGCGTTCGCCATGCCGCTTGGGACCGTAGTTGGCGCAGCGCGGCCAGGAATCGCGCGCAAGCGCACTAAGTTAAGCTTAATCTGCTGTTTAGTCATACATATTCTTGAATATAGCGGGCGCAGCATGGTATACTTCCAAGTTAGTCGAAATTCTTGGCTAAATTTAATCCGCCCCTCTTTAGGGTGCCCCTTGCGGGGTTATAACGAGCCGGGCGGCTATGACCAACCCTAGACGGAGAAGTTTGAATGTCCACGACCATGCGTCAAATGCTGGAAGCCGGGGTGCATTTTGGCCACCAGACCCGCTTCTGGAACCCCAAGATGGCTCCTTATATTTTCGGCCATCGCAACAAAATCCACATCGTCAACCTGGAAAAAACCCTGGTCATGTACCAGGAGGCGATGAAATTCGTGAAAAAGCTGTCTTCGAACAAGGGCACGATCCTGTTCGTCGGAACCAAGCGCCAAGCGCGCGAGATCATCAAGGAAGAGGCGCTGCGCTGCGGCGCGCCTTACGTCGACCATCGTTGGCTGGGCGGCATGCTGACCAACTTCAAAACCGTCAAGCAGTCGATCAAACGGTTGAAGGAGATGGATGCCATGTTGCAGGACGGCAGCCTCGAAAAGCTTCCGAAAAAAGAGGCGCTGGGCATCCAGCGCGAGTTGGCCAAATTCGAGCGCAGCCTGGGCGGCATCAAGGAACTGAACGGCGTGCCGGATGCGCTGTTCATCATCGACGTCGGTTACCAGAAGGGCGCTGTGGTCGAGGCCAACAAACTGGGCATACCGATCATCGGCGTGGTCGATACCAACCACTCGCCTGAGGGCATTACCCATGTGATCCCCGGCAACGACGATTCCAGCCGCGCAATCCGTCTGTACGTCCGCGGTGTGGCCGACGCAATTCTGGAAGGGCGCAATATGTCGGTGCAGGAGATTGTCGCGAGCGGCGGCGGCGACGAGTTCGTGGAAGTGGATACGCAGGAAGAATCGGCCGGCTGAACCGGGCCGGCCGCACCACGTAAAGATGGGCGTAAGCCCGTTTTTTTGAACTTCAACAGGCCGTTTCAAGGCGACGGAAGCGGCCTCTGACATAGGAAAACAGGGGCAACGTTTCCCTGGTTTTGTAACGGATAGGAGGAGCGAATAAATGGCAGAAGTTACCGCAGCCATGGTGAGAGAGCTGCGCGAAATCACCGGCCTGGGCATGATGGAGTGCAAAAAAGCCCTGGTCGAGACCAACGGTGACCTGAAATCCGCGGAAGACCTGTTGCGCGTGAAGAGCGGCGCCAAAGCGAACAAGGCCGCAGCACGCGTCGCAGCAGAAGGGGTGATCGGCGCCTATGTTTCCGCTGACGGCAAGATTGCCGCATTGGTAGAGGTCAACTGCGAAACCGATTTCGTCGCCAAGAACGCGGATTTTCTCGATTTCGCTTCCAAGCTGGCGAAGCTGGTGGCAAAACACGATCCGGCAGATGTGCCGGCGATCTCCGCGCTCAGCCTCGATGGCGGCACGGTCGAGGCGAAGCGCCAGTCCCTGGTGCAGAAAATCGGCGAGAATCTGAGCATCCGACGCTTTCACCGGTTGCAGACGGAAGCCAAACTGGCCCAATACCTGCACGGCGTCAAGATCGGCGTGCTGGTCGAGTTCGAGGGCCAAGACGAAGTCGGCAAGGACCTCGCCATGCACATTGCTTTCGCCAAACCACAGTTTCTGTCCCGCGACCGGGTTGCCCCCGCCTTGATCGCGCGCGAGCGCGAAGTGCTCGTCGCGCGCGCCCGGGAATCGGGCAAACCGGCCGATATCGCGGAAAAAATGGTCGAAGGCGGCCTGAACAAATTTCTTGGCGAAATCACTTTGCTTGGCCAGTCTTTCATCAAGGACGACAAGCTGACGGTGGAAAAGATGCTCGCCGCAAAACATGCCAAGCTCATCAGTTACAGGTTTTTCGTCGTGGGCGAAGGCATCGAGAAGAAGTCCAGTGATTTTGCCGCCGAGGTGGCGGCACAGGCCAAAGCCGCCGCGGGTTAAGCGCCGTGCCCCCAGCACCAGCCTATAAACGCATCCTGCTCAAACTCTCGGGCGAGGCCCTGATGGGCGATGATGCCTACGGCATCAATCGACTGACCATTGACCGCATCGTAGCCGAGATTGCCGTAATCGCGGCCATGCGCCTGGAGATCGCGGTGGTAATCGGCGGCGGCAACATATTCCGCGGCGTGGCCCCCGCCGCCGCCGGGATGGATCGGGCCACGGCCGACTACATGGGCATGCTGGCTACCGTGATGAACGCGCTCGCCCTCCAGGATGCCATGCGCCGCGGCGGCCTGAATGGCCGGGTGCAATCGGCCCTCAATATCGAACAGGTGGTGGAGCCCTACATCCGCGGCAAGGCCATACGCTACCTGGAAGAGGGCAAGATCGTTATTTTTGCCGCCGGCACGGGCAACCCGTTTTTCACCACCGACACCGCCGCGGCGCTGCGCGGCACCGAGATGGGCTGTGATATTGTGCTGAAGGCCACCAAAGTGGACGGCGTATACAGCGCCGATCCGAAGACAAGTCCGCAGGCGCGGCGCTATGCCAGGGTGAGCTTCGACGAAGCGATCAAGCAGAACCTGAAGGTGATGGACGCGACCGCGCTGACTCTGTGCCGCGACCAGAAGCTGCCGATCAACGTGTTCAGCATCTTCAAAGCGGGCGCGCTGAAACGCGTCGTGATGGGCGAAGACGAGGGAACGTTGGTACATAGCTGAACGAAGGAGTGACCATGATCGCTGATGTCAAGAAGACCGCCGAGCAGAAAATGCACAAGTCGCTCGAGGCACTGAAAATCGACCTTGGCAAGGTGCGCACCGGGCGCGCCCATACCGGCATCCTCGACCACGTCACGGTCGATTACTACGGCACGCAAATGCCGCTTAACCAAGTCGCCAATCTGACGCTGCTCGATGCGCGCACCATAGGCATCTCGCCTTGGGAGAAGAAGATGGGGCCAGTGATCGAGAAGGCGATCCGCGACTCCGATCTTGGGCTCAATCCTTCCGCCCAGGGCGATATCATCCGCGTGCCGATGCCCGCGCTTACCGAGGAGCGCCGCCGCGAACTGATCAAGGTGGTCAAGGGGGAGGGCGAGAACGCCAAGGTGGCAGTGAGAAACCTGCGGCGCGACGCCAACCACCACCTCAAGGATCTGCTCAAGCAGAAAACCGTTTCCGAGGATGACGAGCGCCGCGCGCAGGATGATATCCAGAAACTTACCGACAAATTCATTGCCGAGATCGACAAGCTGCTCGTCGCCAAAGAAACGGACCTGATGGCGGTTTGACGCGGGCGTCCCCCCGGACCGTAACCTTCATGCTTGCATTTTCCAGCTCGACGCGCGACATCCCGCAGGTGCAGGAAATTCCGCGACATATCGCCATCATCATGGACGGCAACGGACGCTGGGCCAAGCAGCGCA
>SCTX01000062.1 GCA_004298385.1 Betaproteobacteria bacterium
CTTGAACCCGCCCCGAACCGCGCACATGCACATTATGTTAATTTCGCTCCGCTACGCACCCCCGAAGGGGGCGATCGGAGCGAGTTTAGTGGTGAAAAATTTGAACTCGCGCATGGTTATCTTTTGACTGTCCCGGGATAAGCCGCTATCGTAGTATGGTTGTTGGTAGCGGTAAGCGGTCGGCACTACATATTTTGGAGGAGAATCATTATGGAATTTGCAAAAAAGCTGGCGCAAACAGCCGCCATCCTGAGTCTTGCTGCTTTCGCGTCGACCGCCGTCGCCGATGAATTCGTGGTGGGGTCCAACCTACCCCTAACCGGACCTCAAGCCCGCTGGGGGCAGGAGGTGGCGGAAGGATTCAAGCTCGCGACCGAGGCTTTCAATCGCGGCAGCGCCAAGCACAAAATCAAACTCATCGTCACCGACGACGAGGGGAATCCGGCCAAGGCCAGCGCCGCGGCCGAGAAAATGATCTCCGACGGCGCTGTCGCCCTGTACGGCGGATTCCCCACCCCGGCCGTGGTCGGGGCCGCCAATGTGGCCACCAAGGCCGGGCTGGTATACATGAGCTCCGGATACGGCGGAACCAAGGCCGACTTTAAGAATTTCTTCCAAATCAATGCCATCAGCGGCTACCAGAAAGCCATTGCGGGAACCATGCTGGATATGGGAGCGAAATCGGTCTCCCTGATCCACAACACCAAGGAAGGCTCCGCATATGTCGCCACCGCGGTGGCCAAGGCGCTGACCGATAAAGGGGTCAAGGTCACGATGCACCCCTACGACTCCGCCATCGCCGATTTCAAGCCCATCATCAACAAGATCAAGCTGCAAGACCGCCCCGAATTGATCTCCATGGTGGGCTACGAAAGCGAGTACATCGGCATGCTGCGGGCCGCCAAGGTGCTGAAGCCCGAGGTTAAAGCCATCGTCTGCGCCTACGGCGTGGCGACTCCGAAGATGATGGCCGATTTTCCGGCGGAACTGCAAAACGTATATGGCACGACCATGCTGTCCTATCCTGCGGAATTCGCCACCAAGGACGGCAAGGAATTCGCCGAGGCTTTCAAGAAAACGTTTAACAAGGATCCGGATTACCTGGCCCAGTTCGGCTATGTTTCCGGCCAGGTGTTGTTCGAGGCCATCGCCCGGGCCGCCAACGCCGGAACGATAGCCAAGGGAGGCATCGCCGCCGAAATGCGCAAGACTGACCGGGAGACCATCACCGGCCGCGTGACCTTCGACGAAACCGGCTTCAATCCCCACTTCGTGCTGCGCATGGGCCAGATCCAAGGCAATAAGATCCCCCTTATCTGGCCTAAGGAAGCCGCCACGGGGAAAATGAACTTTCCGGGATTGCCCTGGTAAACCTATGTGGCGACCCTGGGCAGTAGCGCCGCCCAGGGCCGCCAAATCCTGAGCGTTTCCGCCGTTCCGCGCTAAGCAAATTATGTTCGACCTGATTCTCCAGGCGACCTATTCCGGCCTGCTCTCAGGGGGCTCCTATGCCCTCATCGCCTTGGGGCTGGCCCTGGTGTTCGGCACCATGCGGGTCATCAACCTGGCCCACGGCGAATTCGTGCTGCTGGCCGCCTACATCGCCTATACGGTGGAAAGCCAGATGGACTGGAACCCTCTGCTGGCTCTGCCCATATCCGTGGTCGTGGTGTGCATCACGGCCGCCATCGTCTATCTGCTGGTGACTCGCCTCGACAAGAACCGCGAGATGAACTCGCTGATCCTCACCTTCGGCCTGGGCGTGATTCTCACAAACCTGGTGCTGTTCATCTGGAAAGCCGACATTCATTCCACCTCGGTGGGCTGGTTCCAGGAGGCGGTGGTCCTGGGCCCCTTGTATAGCATGCGCAGCGAGTTGCTGTTCTTTATCACCAGCGTCGTGATGGTGGCGATTTTATGGGTGTGGCTCGACAAAAGCTGGTACGGCCGGGCGGTGCGGGCCGTCTCTTCCAACCGGGATGCGGCCAAGCTGATGGGCATCAATCCCCACGTGACCGAACTGATTTCGTTCCTGATAGCCGGCATCCTGGCGTCTTTCTCCGGAGTGGCCCTCTACTGCGCCAGCGTCATCCAGCCCGCCTTGGGCAATGCGCTGACGATCAAGGCTTTCATCATCACCATCCTGGCGGGCATCGGCTCGATTCCCGGGGTGCTCATCGGCGCGGTGCTGCTGGGCGTGAGCGAGGCCCTCACGATCACCTTGCTGAGCTCCGCCTTGCAGGAGCTGACCGGCATGCTGTTGCTGCTTTTCGTGCTGCTGGCGCTGCCCAACGGCTTGTTCGGGCGGGCGGGGAGAAGAGGATGAAGATTCGCTTCCTGCTCCCGGTGCTGGCCGTCGTCTATCTGGCGATTCCCTATCTGTGGGGGGGCAACAATTACGTCATGAGCCTGCTGGTGGCGGCTTTCATCATCGCCGGCGTGGCCCTGGCCTGGGCATTGCTTGCCAATCTGGGGGGGATGGTCAGTTTCGGGCACTCGGCTTTCTTCGGGGTGGGCGCGTATCTTTCCGCTCTCTTGTGCATCAACTATCGGCTGCCGGTGCTGGCCGGCATCCTCATGGGCGGCATAGGCGCCGCGGTGGCCTCCATCGCCATGCTACCGGCGCTACGCTTGCGCGGGCCGTACTTTGCCTTGGCAGTGCTGGCCTACGCCAATATCTTCAAGATTCTGGCGATGGAGTTCAAGGGAATCACCGAGGGCGCGGCCGGGGTCACCAATATCCCGGCTTTGCCCACCGTCATGGGCTTCGACTTCAGCAGCAAGCTGGGCACTTACCTGGTCATCGTGACCATCGTGCTGCTGTTCACCGGAAGCTATCACCTGATTCGCGTTAGCCACTACGGTGCCGCCTTGAAGGCCATGCACGACAGCGAGGATGCCACTCGGGTGGTGGGGGTCAACAGCACCTTGCTCAAAGCCATGATGCTGTTCGTCTCCGCTTTCATGACCGGGGTGGTGGGCGCCGTCAATGCCCACTACATCAATTTCATCGATCCCGATTACGCTTTCGACCTGGGCTGGACCCTGCTGCCGATGGTGGCGGTGGTGTTCGGCGGCTATCGCACCTTGATGGGGCCGCTAGTGGGTGCGGTAGGCATATTCATGCTGGACCAGTTGGTATTCAAGGCCCTGATCGGTACCGGGCACCAGATCATGCTTGGAGCGGTATTGGCCGTCATGGTGCTGTTCAGCCCCGACGGGCTTGTGCCGCTAATCGGCGACAAATGGAAGCGGATTCGCCGTGCTCAAGCTTGAGTCCATCAACGTCCGGTTCGGCGGGCTGGCCGCTTTGCAAGACGTTTCACTGCTGGTCGACTCCGAGGATATGGTCGGACTAGTGGGCCCGAACGGCGCCGGCAAAACCACCTTGTTCAACGTCATTTCCGGATTGGTGCGCCCAACCGGCGGCCGAGTTCTGTTCAACAACATCGATGTTCTAAGGAAACCTTTGTACGCCCGGGCCCGTATGGGCATCGGCCGGACTTTCCAAATTCCCCAACCGATGCACGAACTCACGGTGCGGGAGAATCTGCTGGTGGCTCAACGCTTCGGCACCGGATCGGTAAATCAGAGCAAGATCGACGAGATCCTGGATTTCGTGCGACTGTCCGACAAGTCGGATCGCAATGCCGCCACGGAACTTGCATTGACCGAGCTCAAAGCCCTGGAAGTCGCCAAGGCACTCGCCATCCAGCCCAAGCTGCTATTGCTGGATGAAGTCTTGTCGGGGCTGGAAACCGCGGGCAAGCGCCAGTTCATGCAGATGCTATCCGACTTGCACTGGCGCTTCGATGTAGGCATTCTCATCATCGAGCACGACATCGAAACCATCAGCAGCGTGTGCAAGCGCGTGTGCGTGCTCAACTTCGGCAAGTTGATCGCCGACGGCACCGCCGATGCGGTGTTCAAAGACCCGGAAGTCATTAAGAGCTATACCGGGGAAAGCGGTGCTTGAAGTCACCCGTCTGCGAGCCGGTTACGGCGCCATCAACGTCCTGTGGGATGTGGACGTGAGGGTGGCGAAAGGCCGGCTCACCACGATCATCGGTCCCAACGGCGCCGGCAAGACCACGTTGCTGCGGGCCATCATGGGCCTGATACCCGTCGGCGGGGGAGAAATCCGCATCGATGGCCAATCCCGCGCCGGCACCTCCACCTGGGACATGGCCCGGCTAGGGGTGGCGATGATCCCCGAGGGCCGCATGATCTTTGGGGATATGAGCGTGGAAGAAAACCTCTTGATGGGAGCCTTCCACAAGAGTCATCGAGCCCAAGCCCAAACCAACCTGGCACACATGTATGAGCTGTTTCCCCAGCTAAAGGAGCGGCGCAACCAGTTGGCGGGATCGCTATCCGGCGGCGAATCCCAGATGCTCGCCATCGGCCGAGGCCTCATGGCCGAACCTCGCATGATCCTGGTGGACGAGCCGTCCTTGGGGCTGGCCCCCGTGCTGGTGCAGGAGATCTTCGCCACCCTGGCCGGACTCAAAGCCGAAGGCCGCACCATCTTGCTGGTGGAGCAGAATACTCACATGGCGGTGGGCATCGCCGATCATGTCTACATCTTGCAGGCCGGCAAGGTGGTGCTCTCCGAATCAGCCTCCAACGTGGAACTCCAACAAATCCACAGCGTCTACTTCGCCCGGTAGAGTGTGCAAAGATATTTGTGTTCATTGCAGGGTCCTCCTTTACGGCAGATGGCCTGAATTTCGATCGGCATAGTCGGTTAACGGAACGCGTCCGCGCCTATGGAGAGTAGGTCGAGGAGAACGTCCTTGCGCCCGTGCCACCTCGGCAATACGCGTTCACGCTGCCCCGAATATTGCGCCCGGACAGTCAGTGTGGCTGTTCGTCTCAGAAAAAGGATAAGGATAGGCAAATCAATCTGGCCGCCAAGTATGAGCGGCTTGCCGAGGCGCCGCAATTGCGTGCTTGAACCCGCCCCGAACCGCGCACATGCACATTATGTTAATTTCGCTCCGCTACGCACCCCCGAAG
>SCTX01000005.1 GCA_004298385.1 Betaproteobacteria bacterium
CCATGATCCGCTGGCTCGACTTCAACGACACCTGGCTGGCGGCGGAATGGGGCCATCCCTCGGACAACCTCGGCGGCATCCTCGCCAGCGCCGACTGGCTGTCGCGCCAGGCAATCGCCGGCGGCAAAGCACCGCTAGTGATGCGCGACGTGCTCACCGGCATGATCAAGGCGCACGAGATTCAGGGCGTGATCGCGCTGGAGAACAGCTTCAACCGCGTCGGCCTCGATCACGTGGTGCTGGTCAAGGTGGCCACGACCGCGGTCGTAGCCAATATGCTCGGCCTGACGCGCGACGAGATCATCAATGCGCTCTCGCTCGCCTGGGTCGACGGCCAGTCGCTGCGCACTTATCGCCACTCCCCCAACACCGGCTCGCGCAAGTCCTGGGCGGCAGGGGACGCCACCAGCCGCGGCGTGCGCCTCGCGTTAATGGCGGCCAAGGGCGAAATGGGCTACCCTTCGGTGCTCACCGCGCCCACCTGGGGCTTCTACGACGTCCTGTTCAAGGGCAAGGAATTCAAGTTCCAGCGCCCCTACGGCTCCTACGTCATGGAGCAGGTGCTGTTCAAGATCTCCTTCCCGGCCGAGTTCCATGCGCAAACGGCGGCCGAGTGCGCCATGGCGCTGCACCCGCAGGTCCGCGGCCGCCTAGGCGAGATCAAGAAAATCACCATCCGCACCCACCAGTCGGCGATCCGCATCATCGACAAGAAGGGCCCCTTGAGCAATCCGGCCGACCGCGACCACTGCATTCAGTACATGGTCGCCGTGCCGCTGATTTTCGGCAGGCTGACCGCGGGCGACTACGAGGACACCGTCGCCGCCGATCCGCGCATCGACGCCCTGCGCGACAAAATGGTGTGCGTCGAGGACAAAGGTTTCAGCCGCGATTACCACGACCCCGACAAGCGCTCGATCGCGAATGCGATCACGGTCGAATTCAATGACGGCAAGAAGACCGGCGAAGTCGTCGTAGAATATCCGATCGGGCACCGCCGCCGGCGCTCAGAGGGCGTCCCGCTGCTGGTGGAAAAGTTCAAGACCAACCTGGCACGGCGCTTTCCGGAAAAACAGCGCAAAGCGATCCTAGCTCTGTGCCAGGATGCCAAGGCGCTGGAAGCGACACCGGTCAACGAGTTCGTCGATATGTTCGTAATTTGATTCGCAGCGTGGCGGTTTTATACGAGATCGCCGATTGCGTGCGGATGTGCTTTTCATGCGCGCGCAATCGGCGATCCGCGCGGACGGAACGCCGGCCGCGCAAGACGGGCCGCAGCAGTTCGAGCATGTCGGAAGGCATGCAGGTATGGTCAATGAGCAAGCATTGCGCGCTCCGCGCGCCAACCGCGTTTTCAGGACGGATAAAAACCATCCGTCCTGAAAACGCGGTTATGGTTAACCCCAAACAGGGCTTGAGGGTTTTATACAAGATCGCCGATTGCGTGCGGATGTGCTTTTCATCCGCGCGCAATCGACGATCCGCGCGGACGGGACGCCGGCCGCGCAAGGACAGCCACGTAAAATTGTTTCTTGGAGAACGCAATGCCACACAATCTGCATAACACGCTGCAACAATTCAAACTCGCCTCCGGCAAAACCGGCAAGTTCTATTCCCTGCCCGCGCTGGAGAAGGCCGGCCTGGGCAAGATCTCGCGCCTGCCGGTCTCGATCCGCATCGTGCTCGAATCGGTGCTCAGGAATTGCGACGGCAAGAAAGTCACCGAGGAACACGTCAGGCAGCTTGCCAGTTGGAAGCCCAACGCCGCGCGCACCAATGAGATTCCGTTCGTGCTGGCGCGCATCGTGCTGCAGGATTTTACCGGCGTGCCGCTGCTCGCGGACCTCGCGGCGATGCGCGGCGTCGCCCGCAAGATGGGCAAGAACCCGAAGCTGATCGAGCCGCTGGTGCCGGTGGACTTGGTGGTGGACCACTCGGTGCAGATCGACCACTACGGCAACAAGAACGCGCTCGAGCTGAACATGAAGCTCGAATTCCAGCGCAACCGGGAGCGCTACCAGTTCATGAAATGGGGTATGCAGGCCTTCGACACGTTTAGGGTCGTGCCCCCCGGCGTCGGCATCGTGCACCAGGTCAACCTCGAGTACCTCGCGCGCGGCGTGCACCAGAAAGACGGCGTTTACTATCCGGACACCCTGGTCGGCACCGACAGCCACACCACCATGATCAACGGCATCGGCGTGGTCGGCTGGGGCGTCGGCGGCATCGAGGCCGAAGCCGGCATGCTCGGCCAACCGGTGTACTTCCTCACGCCGGACGTGGTCGGCGTGCAACTGAAAGGCAAGCTGCGCGGCGGCGTCACCGCCACCGACTTGGTGCTCACCGTCACCGAAATGCTGAGGAAAACCAAGGTGGTGGGCAAGTTCGTCGAGTTTTTCGGCGAGGGCGCCGCGAGTCTCGCCGTGCCCGACCGCGCGACCATCGCCAACATGGCGCCCGAATACGGCGCCACCATGGGCTTTTTCCCGGTCGATGACAAAACCATCGCCTATTTTGAAGGCAGCGGCCGCAGCGCCGAGGAAATTGACGCGTTCAAGTCCTACTTCAAGGCGCAGGGCCTGTACGGCATCCCCAAGAAAGGCGCCATCGACTACAGCCAGGAGTTCGAACTCGATCTTGGCGCCGTGGCGCCCTCGCTCGCCGGCCCCAAGCGCCCGCAGGATCGCATCGAAATCGGCAAGGTGAAATCCAAATTCGCCGAGCTCTACGCCCAGCCGGTGGCCGACAACGGCTTCGCCAAGAAACCGGAAGACCTCAGCAAACGCTTCAGGGGACGAAGCGGCATCGAGCTAGGCTCGGGCGACGTGCTCATCGCCGCCATCACCTCCTGCACCAACACCTCCAACCCGAGCGTGCTGCTGGCCGCGGGCCTGCTCGCGAAAAAAGCGGTCGAGCGCGGCCTCACGGTGAAACCGCACATCAAGACCTCGCTCGCGCCCGGATCGCGCGTGGTGACCGAATATCTCACCAACGCCGGTCTGCTGCCCTATTTGGAGAAACTCGGTTTCTTCCTCGCCGGCTACGGCTGCACCACCTGCATCGGCAACGCCGGGCCATTGGCCGAGCCGATCGAGGAGACCGTCGTGCAGAACGACCTGGTGTGCGCGGCCGTGCTCTCGGGCAACCGCAACTTCGAGGCCCGCATCCATCCCAATCTGCGCGCCAACTTTCTCGCCTCGCCGCCGCTCGTCGTGGCTTACGCGATCGCCGGCACCATGCTGCGCGACCTGATGACCGAACCGCTGGGCAAGGGCGAAGACGGCGAAGACGTGTGGATCGGCGATGTCTGGCCGACGAGCGACGAGGTTCACGCCTGCATCAAGCACGCGATGAATCCCAAGACGTTCCGGCGCCTGTACTCAAATCCGGGGAAGGATAACCCCCTGTGGCAGGAGATCAGTTCGGCTTCCGGCCAAGTATATGACTGGCCCAAATCGACGTATATCGCCGAGCCGCCTTTCTTCGAGGGCTTCGGCATGCAGCCGGGCAAGACCGGCAACATCACCGGCGCCCGCGTCCTGGGCATATTCGGCGACTCGGTCACCACCGACCACATCAGCCCGGCCGGCTCGATCAAGCCGAGCTCTCCCGCGGGCGTGTACCTGCTGGAGCACGACGTGCCGGTGCCGGATTTCAACAGCTACGGCGCGCGGCGCGGCAACCACGACGTGATGATGCGCGGCACCTTCGCCAACGTGCGCATCAAGAACCTGATGCTGCCGCTCAAAGCCGACGGCGGCCGCGTCGAAGGCGGGGTCACCGTGATGCAGCCCTCGGGCGAGGCGCTGCCGATCTATGACGCGGCGATGAAATACATCGCGCGGGGCACGCCCACGGTGGTGTTCGGCGGCGAGGAATACGGCACCGGATCGAGCCGCGACTGGGCCGCCAAGGGCACGCAGCTCCTTGGCGTCAAGGCGGTGATCGCCAAGAGCTTCGAGCGCATCCACCGCTCCAACCTGGTCGGCATGGGCGTGCTGCCCTGCCAGTTCAAGGGCGCGGACAGCGTAGTCTCGCTCGGCATCAAGGGGGACGAGGAATTCGACATCCTCGGCATCGACGGCGCGATCAAGCCGCAGCAGGATGTGACCCTGGTGATCAAGGGCAAGGACGGCAGCCGCCGGGAAGTGCAGGTGCTGCTCAGGATCGACACCGCGATCGAGGTCGACTACTACCGCCACGGCGGCATCATGCCCTACGTGCTGCGCGAGCTGCTCGCCGCAGCCTGACAATTGAGTTTCGGCGCCTACCCAGCGCCATCCCCGAAAGCCCGGCGTTCACAAGACGCCGGGCTTTTCTTGGCGCGATTGCGATATATAATATCACATGTTACGATAAATATTATGTCCGGCACCGCCCAAATCGCGCTAGCCAAGCGGACTCCAGCCATCCGCTCCCGCGGCCGCCCGCTGACCGGCAGTGCGCAGTCCCCTGCGCAACGCATGCGCCGCTATCGCCAGCGCCAGCGCGCCGCGGGCCTGCGCGCGGTCACCCGCATGGAGGCCCCGGTCCGCGCTCTTTCCGGGGGCGCGCTCAGGCACCGCGTCATCGAGGCGCGCAGTCTGGCCATGCACTGCCTCGCCGCGCAAAAGATCATGCTCGAACCCGCGCTGCTTGACCGGGTACGTCGCACCCTCGACGCCTGGCGTGCGCGTTACGGCAAGGACACGCCGCGCGCGCTGGATGAATGGGCGGCCATCCTCCGCCGCCCGTGGCCGCAGATCGCCGCGTTCATCACCGATCCGGGCGAGCGCGCCACGCGCCTGCGCCAGTCCACGCCCTTCGCAGGCGTGCTCAGCGTGCGCGAGCGGGAACGGGTGTATGCGGCGTTCCGACCTTGAGCACCTGATCCGCGCCGCCGGGCGCATCGCCGGAGAGCGCGAGCTGGTGATCATCGGCAGCCAGTCGGTGCTGGGCCAGTTTCCGGATGCGCCGCTGGCGCTGCTCATGTCGATGGAGGCAGATCTCTATCCACGCGCCCACCCCGAACTGGCCGACAAGGTGGACGGCGCCATCGGCGAGGGTTCCGCTTTTCATCAGGCACACGGATACTATGCGCAAGGCGTGGGTCCGGACACGGCCACCCTGCCCAGAGGCTGGCAGCGGCGGCTGGTGCGCGTGGATAATGCAAATACCAACGGCTACGCGGGGCTGTGCCTGGAAGTGCATGATCTCGCGCTATCCAAGTACGTCGCCGGCCGCCAAAAGGACAGGGAATTTACGCGCGAACTCGCGCGTCATGGTCTGATCGACAGAATGACGCTGCGGAAGCGCCTCGCCGCGACCAAGCTCGACCCTGCCGTAGCAAAACTGGTGAGAGCAAGGATCGCAAGGGATTTTCCGTCGAAGACGCGAAGGCGTTGACGGCGACGCGCTCGGAATTCGCGCCGTGACCTGCCTCGATCCAAGTATCGACATTCGCGTCAGGGACCTGATCGGTTCACGCTCGCGACGATCGGTGCGGTGATCAAGCGGGGTGCGCACCCCAATCTATGCGGCGCGCGTTTTGCCTTCTCGGAGAAGCAGATCGATGTCTTCCACCAGGACCGGTCGGCTGAATAGATATCGCAAGCATCAATGCGCGTTTCATTTGTTTCTTCCAAAAAAAACCGAACGCAAGCATGGTTGCGTTTGGTAGCACTCCATGCAATACTGCTTGCGATGAGAAAGAGGCACTTTTGGCTCAAGGCGCTGGACGCGGCGTGGCGTCGGCGCTCGGTCGTCTGGCTGTCGGGGGTGCGGCGCTCGGGCAAGACCACCCTCGCGCGATCGCTGCCCGGTGCCGAGTACTTCGACTGCGAGCTGCCGCGGGTGCGGCGCGAGCTCGCCGATCCCGAAGCGTTCCTTGCCGGGTTGCGCGGCAAGACGGCCGTGCTCGACGAGATCCACCGGCTCGGCGACCCCGCCCAGTTGCTCAAGATAGCGGCCGACCACTTCCCGCGCACCCGCGTGCTCGCCACCGGTTCCTCGACGCTCGGCGCCTCGCGCAAATTCCGCGATACCCTGGCCGGCCGCAAAGTGGAGCTGTGGCTGACGCCGATGATGACGGCGGACCTCGCCGACTTCGGCGCGCCCGAGCTGAAGCACCGCCTGCTGCGAGGCGGCCTGCCGCCCTTTTTTCTCGCCGATTCGTTCCCGGAGCGCGATTTCCAGGAATGGATGGACGCCTATTGGGCGAAGGACATCCAGGAGCTGTTTCGGCTGGAGCGGCACCATTCCTTTCAGCGCTTCGCCGAGCTGCTGTTCATCCAGAGCGGCGGCATGTTCGAGGCGACCCGCTTCGCGCGCGACTGCGAGGTGAGCCGCACCACGATCGTGAATTACCTCGCCGTGCTCGAGGCCACTTTCGTCGTACACGTGTTGAAACCGTTCAGCGCCCGCCGCGCGACCGAAATCGTCGCCGCGCCCAAGGTGTACGCCTTCGACTCGGGCTTCGTCTGTCATTACCGGGGCTGGGACGCGATCCGCAACGACGATCTCGGCGTGCTGTGGGAGCATTTTGTGCTGAATGAGCTGCATGCCCGGCTGCAGACGCGGGACATCCGCTACTGGCGCGACAAGCGCCAGCACGAGATCGACTTCGTGTTCCAGAGGCGCGGCAAGCCCCCGGCGGCGATCGAGTGCAAGTGGTCGGCCGGGGAATTCGATGCGCGCAATCTCGCGGCGTTCCGGCAGGCTCATCCGCGAGGGGAAAACTTCGTCGTCGCCCGCGATGTCCGGCGTCCGTATCGGCGCTCCGTGTCGGGTGTGGAAATTCAGTTCCTCGACCTGGAGGGCCTCGTCGCGCGGCTCGGAGGCTGAATGCGATTGACGGATACTTGCGCACAAAGGGGTCATCTTGCATCGGGCATCGAGTTGGGGCAAGACGTCAATACCAGACCTGACCCGGTCGTGTTCAACTCAGCGACTTGGATGGCGACTTGTGCTCCTGTAGGAGGCTTTCGACCTGCTCCGCCGGGACCGGCCGGCTGAACAGGTATCCCTGGAACTCGTCGCACTTGAGCAGCCGCAGCAGATTCGCCTGCTCTTCGGTCTCGACGCCTTCGGCGACGACCTTCAGTTCCAGCGAATGCCCGAGCGAGATGATGGTGGACACGATGCTCAGATCATCCGGTTTGCTGGCCATGTTTACTATGAACGCCCGGTCGATCTTCAGCGAACTGATGGGCAGCCTCGCGATATAGGCGAGCGAGGAGTAGCCGGTGCCGAAATCATCGACCACCACGTCCACCCCCAAGTCGCGGACGGCCCGCAGCTTCTGAATGTTCGTTTCGATGTCCTGCATGATCAGACTCTCGGTGATCTCCAGTTCCAGAATGCCGTCCATGTCCTTGGCGCCGCGCAGCGCGCGTTCCACCGTGGCGACGAAATCCTTCTGCCGCAACTGGATCGGCGAGACGTTGACCGCGATCCGCGGAACCTTCAGGCGATTGCCCTTCCAGCGCGCGGAATCCGCAATTGCCTGTTCCAGCGCCCAGCGGCCCGCATCAAGAATGAGCCCGGTTTCCTCCAGGATGGGTATGAATTCGAACGGCGGCACGAGGAGGCTGGTATCGGGATCGTTCCAGCGCATCAATGCCTCCAGCCCGCTGATGCGCCCCGTCTTGAGCTCGATCTTCGGCTGGTAATGCAGCACCAGTTGTTGTTCCTCCAGCGCGCGGCGCAGCTTGTTTTCGAGCGCCAGTTTCTCGGCCACCCGGGCATTGAGCTCGGGGGTGTAGAACAGGTACCTGTCCCCGGAGAGCTTGGCTTTTTTCAGCGCCGCCTCGGCGTTGCGGTAAAGGCCCTCGACCTCCTCGCCGTCGGCGGGGAAGGACGCCACCCCCGCTTTCGCCGCGACCCGCAGCTCGCTGCCACCCACCCGAAACGCTTGCCCCTGGATAGCGGAAAGAATCCGCTCAAGGACATGGGCTAGGTCCGCGCCGCCGTCGCCACGCCTCGTAGCGATGACGAAACGGTCGTCGGCGAGACGCGCCAGGAGGTCGGTTTCGTCGAGCGCCTGCTTCAGGCGCCGGACGAACTGACGTAACAGCTCGTCTCCGGCCTGCCGGCCCAGGGTTTCGTTGACGGCGCTGAACCGTTCGATGTCGAGCATAATCACGGAGAACGCCTGTTGGTCGCGGCGCGCGCTGCCGACCCGCTGATCGAGACGGTCCCAAAACAAGGCACGGTTCGGAAGCCCCGTAAGGGCGTCAAAATAAGCGAGATAGTTGAGCTGTTCCTCTTTCTTGAGGTGGTCCAGGGCGAACGAAATATCGCCGGCCATCTCGACCAGCAATCTCATCTCCTCCTCGTCGAAGGCGTTCGGCTCCGGCGCATAGAGCGAGAACACGCCGACCGGCCGGTCTTCCACGATGAGAGGGAATACCACCAGCGAACGATAGCCGCGGCTCAAGGCTTCGGCACGCAAGGATTTCATGGCCTCGTCCGTGGCGATGTCGTTGCAGATGACCGGCTTCGCCCCGATCATCGCCTGTGCGGTCAGCGGGCAGTTTCCAGAGGCATCCTCCTTGGCGGACAAATTGATCTGCGCCAGATAGCCATCGTCGCGGCCCGCCTTGGCGACTGGCGTGACCTGCCGGGTGTCCGCATCGAGCGTGCCGATCCAGGCGAATACGAACTTGCCGTGCTCCACCGCGATGCGGCACGCCTCGTCGAAGAGTTTCTGCCGCTCCCGGACGCGCACGATGGTGGTGTTGATGCCGCTGAGCACGCTGTAAATGCGATTGAGCCGGATGACCCTTGCTTCCTGTTCCTTGCGCTCGGCGACCTCCGCGGTGAGCGCCGCGGTGCGCTCCTCCACCAGCCGCTCCAGGTGCTGGTGGAGCCGGGCCCGCTCCAGCGCAATCCCCACCTGGTGCCCGACCCCGTAGAGCGTTTCCAGCTCGCCGTCGCCGAACAGGCCCCGCTCCGCTCCCACCAGGTTCAGGATGCCCAGACTCCGCTCGCCCATTCCCAACGGCACGCTGGCGTGGTGGATGAGGCCCAGCGTGTCGCCCGCGGCGTCCTTCAGCCGCTCGCACTCCAGAATATTGGTGACATGATTCAGCTCTCCCGCGAGGAACCGGCGCCTGCACTCGCACGAGCCCTCCAGCGCGCCTTCGCTCCGCAGCGCGGGCGGCAGGTTGCGCACCGCCGCCGTGCGGAAGGCATTGTTCTCCTTCTCCCATAGGGAGATCCATCCCGCCTGCACTCCCGGCAACTCCAGCGCGTGCTCGAGCGCCTTCTCGCACACCTCGCGCTCGCTCACCGCGCGGTTCAGCCCCTCCGCGACGCGGTACAGACCGGACAAGGACTGGTTCGAGTTCGCCAGCTCGCGCTGCCGCAGCTTCAGCTCTTCGTTGATGTGGACCGCCTCCTCGTAGATCGAAATCAGCAGGTCCACGATCTGCTGCTGTTCGGCGCTGATGAAGTGCCGCTGCCCGCCGAGATAGATTTCCACCCCCATGCGCATTTTCTGGCTCTTGCGCAGTTCGCGGTTCATCAGCAGGTAGTCGACGCGTGCGAGCAGGTAGCGCTCCTCGTACGGCTTGCGGATGAAATTGTCGGCGCCGCATTCCAGCCCCTGCATGATGTCGCGCACGTCGGAGAGCGTGGTGAGCAGGATCACCGGAACGTCCTTGAGTTGCTCGTCGCCCTTGATTTCCCGGCACAGCGCGAAGCCGTCCATCTCCGGCATCAAGACATCGCTGATGATGAGTGTCGGCTTGCGCCCGCGGGCCGCCGCCAGGGCCTGCTTGCCGTCGGGCGCGGCCGCGACCGCGTAGCCGTGCCCCTCGAGCAGGTGGCGCAGCTTTTCCGCCTGCGTCGGACTGTCCTCGGCAATGAGAATCTCCACCTTGCCGTTGGTTTTCTGGTTGGTGTTCATAAACCGCTCCTAATTACTTTCCGTACTTCGCCAGACTGGCCAGCGTCGCGGCGATCTTCTCCGCGGGGAGAACCAGCGTCGCCGCATCGAGCTTGATCGCGGCCCCCGGCATGCCGTGCACGACCGAGCTGTCCTTGTCCTGGGCGAAGGTGACCGCGCCTTGTTCCTTCAACAGCTTCAGTTCCTCGGCGCCGTCGCGTCCCATGCCGCTGAGCAGGCCGGCCACGGCATCGCGTCCATAGACTTCGGCCACCGAGCGCAGAAGATAGGAAACTGAGG
>SCTX01000063.1 GCA_004298385.1 Betaproteobacteria bacterium
TCGTTCAGATTGCCGGAGATGAAGGTGGCGGAGACCTTCTTGCCGCGCTCGTGCGCGCTGGCGAGTTCGTGATAGTTGCGGGCGATCATTTCCTTTTGCAGCAGCATCGCATGCTCTTTCCGCGCCGGCGGGACCGGCTTTTTCGAGGTTTGCGGCGGCGTCATCTGTGCAGGCATAATCACGTGGTGGTCTCCTTGACAATTCATTATCTGCGGCCTCGAGCCATCTGTCAAAGAAGAAGTCTAGCCGCAAGAAGCCTAGCCACGGGCTCCGGGTTGCTTGCATTGGTTCCCGTTCCGACGTCTTATAATCCGTTTCTAACATTGCAGGATGGTGCGTCATGACGTCTGTATTGGAAGGCATACGGGTACTGGATTTTGGGCGCTACATCGCTGGACCCTACTGCGCCGAACTGCTCGCGCACTTCGGCGCCGACGTTATCCGCATCGAAAAGCTTGGTGGCAGCGAAGATCGCTATACCACGCCGGTCACCGAAGACGGACAGGGCGCGCTGTTTTTCCAGATGAATTGCAACAAGCGCGGCATGACGCTCAATCCGACCAAGCCAGAAGGCCGGGAGGTGGTGAAACGCCTGGTCCGTACCGCCGACGTGGTGGTGGCCAGTCTCCCGCATGCGACGCTGGTGGAAATGGGCATCGATTACGCGTCGCTCAAAGCCATCAAGGAAGACATCATTCTGACCATGGTCTCGACCTTCGGGTCGCTTGGTCCCTACAGCGAGCGAGTCGGGTTCGACGGCATCGCCCAGGTCATGTCGGGGGCGACCTATATTGGCGGCTTCCCCGGGCAGCCGATGAAATCCTATGCGCCCTATGCCGATTACGGCACCGCCACCTCGGCGGCGCTCGGTACCCTGGCCGCGCTAATCGCGCGCCAGCGGACCGGCCGCGGTCAGATCGTCGAGGGCGCGCTGCTGCGCACCGCGCTTGCCTATGCCAATGGCGTGATGATCGAACAGATACTGCTGGGTGTGGATCGCGTCGGCACTGGCAACCGGTCACAAATTTCCGCGCCGTCCGATATCTTCAAGACCCGCGACGGCGCCATCATCATCCAGGTGCTGGGTCAGCCCCTGTTCGAGCGCTGGGCGCGGCTGGTGGGAGCCGACGCCTGGATCGGCGATGCCCGCTTTGCCACCGATGCCGAGCGGGGCCGCAACGGTGAACTCATCAGCGCCCGCGCCGGCGCCTGGTGCGCGGAGCGCACTACGGCGGAAGCGCTCCTGGCGCTGGAAGAAGCGCGGGTTCCCGCCGGGCCGGTACTGTCGCCACAGCAGGCCCACGACGATCCGCATGTGCGGGCGATGGGCATCCTGAACTCGGTGGACTATCCCGGACTGCCCAAGGCGGCGCCGGTGGTAGGCACTCCCGTGCTCCTGTCTGAAACTCCGGGGCGCATCACGCGCCGGCCTCCGACACTGGGCGAGCATACTGACGAAGTCATGACTGAAATCGGCTACAACCCCGAAGACATCGCCGCGCTGCGGGCACGCCGGGTGATCTGATCGGGCGCGCGGCCGCGGTGTCGTAGTTCGAACGCGAGTTGGTGATGCCGTGTCCGAGCACGTTGCGGTCCTCGTCGAGCACCATCGCCTTGGTGGTGGTCGAGCCTAGGTCGATACCGATGAAACAACGCAGGGCGGCTCCCGCCCGGCCGCGCGCTTTTGATCGATCATCTGGAAGTAGCTGTCCAGGCGGCTCTTGACGTTGGCCGCGGAGAAATACCGTGGATCAACTATGTCGCTCTCGATGAACGCCGCGGGCTTGCCGGTGCGCTTCTCCACTTCGCGCAGGATCAGCAATTGCCCGGCGGAGAAGCTGTTGCAGCTCTTGATCGAATTGATCAAGAGGCCGTCGGCCTGGTACTCGTCGATGTACTTGCAGATCATGTCGATGCGCTGCGGCAGATTGAGGTTGACATAGCCGCCGAGGCAATATTCGGCCAGCGACTCCAGCGGATAGTCCGGATCGTGGCGGAAACCGAAGTCGTACACGCCGCCAGCCTTGGCGTAGGTGGAGGTGACCACCACCGCGCCCTCGTCGTAGAACATCTTCCAGAACTCGCGGAAACTGGTCCAGCAAGGCCCTCCCTCGATCACCAACCGGTATTTCTCCTCCGCTATCTCGCCTTCCGGGGTGATCGGCCCCTTGCCCGCGCGCAGGCGCTGTTCGATTTCCTGCCGCAGTACCTCGTAGAACTGGGTCGCTTCCTTGGTGCCGCGAAACGCGGTGAAAATCGGCCCCATGTAGTACACCGCGCCGAAGAAGCCGTCGATGGGCGAGGGGCGGTGCCTTGCCGACTGCAGCACCTGCACAAAGTCCTCCTCGGCTTTGGCCGATTCTTTCAGGTATTCGCGCAGGCGGTCGATGTCGAATTTGACGCCGGAGACGCGCTCCAGCGACGGAATCACATTTTCCTTGAGCTGCTTGACCACGTAGTCGCGCATGTTCCTCGAGATCTTGCCGTCGCCTTGGTAGGGCACGTGCAGCATGGTGATCTCGCAGTTGTACTTTTGCCGGACCAGCTCGAACCACTTCATGTACGTGAAACAGCCGCTGTAGGAAAGCAGCAGAATATCGGGCTTGGGCAGGGCCTCGCCGGTCGGGCCCACCTCGCCGCCCAGCAGCATGCCGAGGTCGGCCTTG
>SCTX01000064.1 GCA_004298385.1 Betaproteobacteria bacterium
TCTTCGCCCTCAATGAATCGCTTCATCCGCGTATCTCCACCAATGAATTCACATCGGTATCAACGCACAAGGGCCTCTTTCTGTTTACACAATCGACACGTTTTCACACAGCCTCGCCGAGGAGCGGACGATAGCAGTGGGAACTCCGACTGGCAGCGCAACTTTTCGGCGCTTCGGTGTTAGGCACTTATTATGCGCGCCTGTCCCTTTTGGTTTTGATCTCCGAGGTAATCTGCTCCAGAGACAAATTGCCAAGCCACTGATCGCGTTCACTCGTGTAGTCACCCGAACCGCTGCCGAACTGGCTCAGGAATCGCAGCGCATCGGCTATGCCCATTTCCCGAGCGAGAATCGCCGTGGCTTGTTGATTGATTTCCGACAGGGGACGAATTGCTCCGCTCATGGTGCAACCTCCGCAACTAGTTTCAACGCGGGGTAATCGTGTTTCCCGTCACTTTGACCAAGTCCCCGCTTTTCACACCCGGTTCATGGTCGAACTCGACGGTGCGCTCTTCGCCACTATCAAGCTTGACCCTCACGGACCAGAACTTAGTTTCCTTCAGCTTTTCTTCGACCTTGTGGCCCGCATACGCGCCGCCCGCCGCTCCGGCGATCGTCGCCACGGTCCTACCCGTACCTGAACCGACCTGGTTACCCAAAAGCGCGCCGGCAACCCCGCCTCCGATCACACCGATCGGCCCCGCCTTACCCTCTTTCTTTCCCATGATGACGCCGACCACCTTGCCGCAATCCGCGCAGGCCGGGGGGCTCGATTTTGCAACGCCCGCTACGGATGTAATTTTCTTCGCGTCTGCCAATGCCTTGACATAATCCGCTTTTGCATCCCTGAGACATTGCATACGCGCGCTGGAACTCGCTTCTTCAGCGCAGAGCTTCTTGTCCGCCGTGTAGCGGGTTGCCGCGTCCTTTTTCGCGGCCTTGTATCGCTCATCAGGCGCCTTGGTATCGCCGGCGGCAGTAACGAACTGGCTGCCCGACAGCAGCAGCACGAACAATAGCGATTGTCGATTCATAATCATGACCTCCGTTTTCAAAGAACATCTGCTTCAATGGTTGAAGCTGACCACAATCACGGCAAGCGGAAGGGATTTTAACCCGCTTCAGCTAACCGCCGAGGCCTTCGATTGCATCGACCGCGATCGCCGTTCCGATCGCAATCAGGAAGATGTCGCCCCCGACACCCGCCGCCTCTCCCTTGCTGCCACTACCGGCGAAAGCTCAGCGCAAGGTTGCCCGAGACGCGCGTTCCTATTGAAGTTCAGGCATTTCTTGCCCGACGCTTTCCTTGCTACGGTGTACCGTTGCCGAATCCGCCGCCCGCTGTGGAAATTTGCCGCGCCAGATGGTCGATCACCTGCATCCCGAGTCCCGGCGCGAGGCAATCGAAAATCTCCGGTTCCTCCATCGCCCGCAGCCAGGTGAGCTGGCGCTTGGCCAACTGGCGCGTGGCGTAGATGCCGCGGTCGCGCAGCGTGGCACGGTCGTATGCGCCTTCGAGATACTCCCAAGCCTGGCGATAGCCGACGCAGCGCATCGAGGGCAGGTTCGGGTTGAGCGCGTATTTCCCGCGCAGCGCCGCGAGTTCCTCCACCAGACCCGCAGCCAGCATGGCTTCGAAGCGCAACTCGATGCGCCGGTGCAGAACCGCGCGGTCTGACGGAACCAGTGCCAGCGGCACGAAACAGTACTGCGCCGGAGCGGCCACGCGCGCACCCTGCAACGCCGACAGCGGCCTGCCGGCTATGCGAAAAACTTCAAGCGCGCGCTGGATGCGCTGCGCGTCGCCGGGCTTGATCCGGGCGGCCGTAGCCGGATCGATGCGCGCCAGTTCGGCATGCAACGCGGGCCAGCCTTTTTCTCTCGCCTCGACTTCGATTGCGGCGCGCACCGCGGCGTCGGCCTGCGGCAGATTCGACAAGCCCTCGCGCAGGGCCTTGAAATAAAGCATGGTGCCGCCAACAAGGAGCGGTACCCGGCCGCGGCCGGCGATCTCGCGCATCAGGCGCGTCGCATCGCTGCGGAACTGCGCGGCCGAATAGCTTTGGGTCGGGTCGATAATGTCGATCAGATGGTGCGGCGCGGCGGCACGCTCGGCGGCCGTGGGCTTGGCCGTGCCCACGTCCATGCCGCGGTACACCTGCGCCGAATCGACGCTCACGATCTCGACCGGAAAGCGCGCCGCAATCTCCAGCGCCACCGCGGTCTTGCCGCCAGCGGTGGGCCCCATCAGCAAAATTGCCGCCGGCAATCTCGCCGGTGATGAACGGGTCATGTAATCGACGCGATATTACGCAGCCGCGCCGCGCCGGCGGCGCGCCTCGTAGGCCTGCAGATGGCAATACGCTGCCGTGAGCAGACGCGCGTCGGCGCCGGCAGCGCGTGCATGCCGCAGCATGTCGCCGATGATGTGATCGGCCTCGACGCGCCCGCCGGTCTCGATGTCGCGCAGCATCGAGGCGGTGAACGCCGAACCGCGCGCGAACAGCATGCTCTCGGTCTGGCGTATGGATTCGGCGCGCGGCGCATGGCCGGCCGCGCCTGCCGCCATGACGCAAGCGGCCAAGGCTTCGCGCATCAATGACTCCCCGTCTTCGGCGGCGAGGATCTCGCCTACGCTGGCGCGCATCAGGCAGGTCATCGCCGCCAGGCTCGCCAACAGCACGAACTTCTCCCACATGTCCTGGTCGATGTCAGCGCTGACCTTGCACTCCACCGAGACGCGCGCGTAAGCTTGCGCCAGATCCCGCAGCAAGTCACTTGCGCGCGCGTGATTGCCCACGCGCGGGCCACAGCTAATACCTTGAAACTTGCTCAGATGGCGGATGCTGCCGTCCGTGTCCAGGGTCGAGGCGATATAGCAGGTTCCGCCCAGCACACGCGCGCCGCCGAAGACCTGCTCCAGACGCGCGAGATGCGCCATGCCATTGAGCAATGGCAGTATCAGCGTGTTCGGGCCCACGGCGCCGACTATGGAGGCAATCGATGCGTCGAGGTCATAGGCCTTGCACGACAGGATCACCAGGTCGTAGTCGGGCCGCACCGCCTCCTCGAGCACGGTGCGCACGGAAAGCTGCGCATCGCCCAGCGGGCTCTTGATCACCAGGCCGGCCTGTGCCAGCTTTCGCGCGCGCTGCGGCCGCACCAGAAAAGTCACGTCGGCCCCGGCCTGCGCCAGCCGGCCGCCGAAGTAGCCGCCGACCGCGCCGGCGCCGAGAATCAACACTTTCATTACCGCTCTCCAGGGATAACGCTTATCGTCCGCGCAGGAACAGCTTGTCCAGGTCGGCCATGCTCATCTGATACCACGTCGGCCGGCCGTGATTGCACTGGCCGGAGCGCTCGGTCACTTCCATCTCGCGCAGCAGCGCGTTCATCTCGGTCACTGTCAGCGGCCGGTGCGCGCGCACCGCGCCGTGGCAGGCCATGGTCGAGAGCAGTTCGTGCTGATGCTCGGTGAGCACGCGGCTGCCGCCGAACTCGCGCACCTCCGCGAGCAGCGCGCGCGTGAGGCCGGCGATGTCGGCCGAAGCCAGCATCGACGGCGCCGCGCGCACCGCGAGCGCGGTCGGGGACAGCGGCGCCATGTCGAAACCCAGTTCACGCAGCACGCCGGCGTGCTCCTCCACCGTCGCCACTTCCAGCCGATCGGCATTGAAAGTCACCGGTATCAGCAATTTCTGCATGCTCATGCCCTGCGCCTCGAGCGCGGCCTTGAGCTTCTCGTAGAGAATACGTTCGTGCGCCGCGTGCATATCCACCAGCACCAGCCCATGCCGGTTCTGCGCCAGGACGTAAATGCCGTGCAATTGCGCGATGGCATAACCGAGGGGCGCGTCGGTTTCGGCCGGG
>SCTX01000065.1 GCA_004298385.1 Betaproteobacteria bacterium
CACGAGCGTGAGCATGAGCTTGCTGCATTGCTCAAACAGAGCGCGCTGGAACGCCTTCGCCGGGTTTGAACGCATTTCCTTGAGGTCGTGCCCGGCACAAAACGCCTTGCCGGCGCCGGCCAGAATCACCACGCGGGTGCCGGCATCGGCGGCGACGCCCTCCAGTTGCGCCTGCAGCTCGCTCATCAGCGAGCGCGACAGCGAATTGAACTGCGCCGGCCGGTTGAGGGTAAGCGTCACCACGCCCCCATCGTCCTGTCGCAGCAAAAGAGGCTCCGCCGCCACTGCCTGGGTGTTCGCATTCATGCTATCGGCCCTCACATCTAAGAAGCCGGACAAGCCGGAACTAAACAGTCTCGCTAGTTTATGCATCCAGCATCTCCCGATTTTGTGTTTTGCAAGCTTGCAAGACACAAAATCGGGAGACCCATTCTGAAGTGGTATGGACTCACTTCCCGGTAAAAACGGCTTTCCTTTTTTCTACGAACGCGGCCACCCCTTCCGCCAAGTCGCTGGTGGCGGCGCAAGCGGCAAAGGACTGAGCTTCGGCCTCCAGGTGGGCTTCGAAATGGGGGTCGAAAGCGCGGTTCACCAGGGCCTTGGTTTGCGCGTAGGCAAAAGTCGGTCCGCTGGCCAAGCGCTGCATCAGCGCCGCGGTGCGCCGTTCCAATTCGGCCAAGGGCACCACCCAGTTCACCAGTCCCAGTTGTTGCGCGGTGTGGGCATCGCAAGCGTCCGAAAGCAGCATGATCTCCATGGCTTTCTTGTACCCCAGAATCTGCGGCAAAAACAACGACCCGCCGCCGTCCGGCGTGGTGGCAATGCGGCTATAGGCCATGGTGAATTGAGTATTGTCGGCCGCGATCGTCAGATCCGACAGTGCTACCAAGCTGATTCCGGCTCCCGCCACCGCCCCTTGTACGCTGGTGACCAGCGGTTTTCTCATGCGCCGAAAGGCGATGATCGCATAATTGAATTCCCGCACCATGCGCAGAATGAGGGGAGGCAGCTTGCCCCTGTGGGCATGGAACATGGCCACATCGCCCCCCGCCATGAAAGCCGCTCCGGCGCCCCGCAACAAAACCGCCCGCACCCCGTCGTCTTCCAGCACCCGTTGGGCGGCCTCCCGCAAAGCCGCACCCATATCCTGATTCATGGCATTGAACACCTTGGGGCGGTTGAGGGTAATGGTCGCGATCTGATCTTGAATGGCGAGCAGTACAGTGTCGCTCATGACATCTCCTTTAAACACATATCGACATCGAGCCCGTTTTGAGCAGGCCCTCGGCATAGCGAAACAGCGAGCAAAATCATACACCCGTCCTTACCCGCCCCCAAGTGACTAAAGACTTACTAAAGACTTACTCGATCGCCTGCACCGACTTGGCCTGCCGGCGCAACACGAACTTTTGGATCTTGCCAGTCGAGGTCTTCGGCAGCACGCCGAAAACCACGGCTTTGGGAACCTTGAAGCGCGCCAAAAGGCCGCGGCAATGCTCGATCATTTCCTGTTCCGTCGCCGCCGCGCCGGGTTTCAGCTCGACAAAGGCGCAGGGCGTCTCCCCCCACTTGGGATCGGGCCGGGCCACCGCTGCCGCCGCGAGCACGGCCGGATGGCGGTAGAGCGCCTCCTCGATTTCAAGCGAGGAAATGTTCTCGCCGCCGGAGATGATGATGTCCTTCGACCGGTCGCGGATCTTGACGTAGCCGTCTGGCTGCATCACCGCCAGGTCGCCGGAATGGAACCAGCCGCCGGCGAAAGCCTCCGCCGTCGCCTTCGGGTTTTTCAGATACCCCTTCATGGTGATATTGCCGCGGAACATGATTTCGCCCATGGTCTCGCCGTCCGCGGGCACAGGGGTCATGGTCCCGCCATCCATCACCGCGAGACCTTCCTGCATCAGGTAGCGCACGCCCTGGCGGCCATTGCGCTCGGCGCGCTTGCCGATGTCCAGGCCGTTCCACTCCTCGTGCTTGGCGCACACCGTCGCCGGCCCGTAGGTCTCGGTGAGGCCGTAGACATGGGTCAGGTCGAAGCCGATTTTCTCCATGCCCTCGATCATCGCCGCCGGCGGCGCCGCGCCCGCCACCATGGCCGACACCTTGTGCGTTATGCCTAGCCGCAGGCCCGCATCGGCGTTGATCAATCCGCCATGGACGATCGGCGCGCCGCAATAATGCGTGACGCCGTGCTCCTTGATCAGGCGGAAGATCTGCGCCGGATCGACCTTGCGCAAGCAGACATTGACGCCGGCATTGGCGGCCATGCTCCAGGGAAAGCACCAGCCGTTGCAGTGGAACATGGGCAGCGTCCACAGGTAGATCGAATGCTGCGGCATGCCCCAGGTGACGATATTGCACACGCCGTTGAGATAGGCGCCGCGATGGTGATAGACCACCCCCTTGGGATTGCCGGTGGTGCCGGAGGTGTAATTGAGAGAGATCGCCATCCATTCATCGGCGGGCGGCTGCCAGGCGTATTCCGGGTCGCCCTCGGCTAGCAATGCCTCGTAGTCTTTGTCTCCGAGAAGCTCGCCCGGGCCGTCGTATTCCCTGTCGTCGATGTCGACGACGATCGGACGGTGCACCGCCTGCGCCAGCGCCGGCGCGACGGTTGCGGAAAACTCCCGGTCGGTGATCAGCACTCTCGCGTTGCCATGATTCAGCATGAACGCGATCGCATCCGCATCGAGGCGCGTATTGAGCGTGTTCAGCACCGCGCCCTGCATCGGCACGCCGAAGTGGCATTCAACCATCTCCGGCGTGTTCGCCGCCATCACCGCCACCGTGTCGCCAATGCCTATGCCGCGCCGGGCGAGCGCCGAGGCCAGGCGCCGGCAACGCGCGTAAGTTTGCTTCCAGGTGTAGCGGCGCGCGCCGTGGACCACAGCGGTCCGCTCGGGATAGACCGAGGCCGCGCGTTCGATGAAAGTAAGCGGCGTCAGCGGCGCGTAATTGGCCGGATTGCGGTCCAGCTCGATTTCGTAGGCGTTGGCACGGTCCATGGGAGATCCAGCTTGGTACAAAGGATACGGATCAATCTACCACAACTCGGCGTCAGACCAAACCGTGCACGCTGCGGGGCCGCCGGCTTCGACAGGTTTTTCACAATCCCTCAACGACCCTCGCGCAATTTCGCCAACTTCGCCTTGATCTCCGGTAGCGCCGCCGCCACCGCCTTTTCTCCCTCGATCACCGCCATGTGCCGATCCTGGAAATCGGTCGCCTTGAGGCCCGATATCTGCGGTCGAATCACCACATCCGCATCCCTGAGTTCGTAGCGCACTATGCTCTGCCCCATGATGGCGAAGGTCTGCAACAGCACGTCGATAGTGCTTTTCGTGTTGCCGTATCGCGGCTGGTCGGAGATATCCACGGCGATGACGAAATCGGCGCCCATGTCCCGCGCCGCCTTCACCGGCACCGGACTCACCAGACCGCCATCGACATATTCGCGGCCGTTGATCTTCACCGGCTGAAACACTCCGGGCACGCTGCTCGATGCGCGCACCGCCATGCCGGTATTGCCGCTGCGGAACACCATCGCTTCACCGCTTTGCAAATCGGTGGCCACCGCGGCAAACAAACGCGAGAGCTTTTCCAGCGGACGCTGGCCGATCGCGCGATTGATGAAGTTTTGCAAAGCCTCGCCGCGGATGACGCCGCGATCCGGCAGCGACCAGTCGCTGACCTGCCCCTCCTCCATCTGCAGCGCCAGCTTGTGCAACTCGAAACCGCCGTTGCCGGCGGCATACAGCGCCCCGACCACGGCGCCGGCGCTGGTGCCGACGATCATATCTGGAACAATGCCTTGCGCTTCCAGCGTCTTGATCGCTCCGATGTGAGCGAAACCGCGCGCCGCGCCGCCGCCCAGGACCAGTCCGATCTTCGGTGCGGGCTTGAGTGCAACCGGCGGCGGGGGCGGCGTAGGCTTGACCGGTGCGGCGCAAGCGGCCAATAGCGATAGCGCCAAGCCGGCGGCCAGCAGACGAGGTTGCAGCGATTTCATGGTGGCCGGATTCTATCCTGCTTCGCGCCTACCACGCCGTCTTTCCCTTCTGTTGGCTAACTTTAGGTGCTGCCTACAGGCCGCCAGCACCGCGCCTTGCTTAAGCATCGCGCTGGCCCGCCGCAGACCAAGACGTCTGAGCGAAGTCCTCGATCTGGTCTACCAGGACGCACAGCCGTAAACGGAAGCGTCGGCTAACGGGTGATCCCTTGTGTGACTCGCACGCTCCAGCGCAGCCGTCGCTCGCCGCCTCCGCGCCTCAACCCGCGCCCGGCGTCTCGCCATCGAGCTTGAGCCAAACGCACTTGCCCTTGCTCTCGGCCTGGATGTCTTGCAGCACCTTGGCATGCTCGGCGCTCTCCTCTTCGGTGGCAGCGAGCACCGGCAGCCTCACACCCTCGACCGGCACGCCCCCAACTGATTCCGCGACGGCCGGCGCCTGTTCCAGCTCCATCACCAGGCTCTCCTGGCCGCGGGTCATGGCGAGATACACCTCGGCCAGCAGTTCGGCGTCGAGCAGCGCGCCGTGCAGGGTGCGGTGGGTGTTGTTCACGCCGTAGCGCTCGCACAAGGCATCGAGCGAATTTTTCTTGCCCGGATGCAGTTCCTTCGCCAGCTTGAGCGTGTCCTTGACGCCGGCGCAGTATTGCGCCAGCGGCAGCAGCTTGGCCAGCGCCAGTTCCCGCTCGAGAAATTCGACGTCGAACGGCGCGTTGTGGATGATCAACTCGGCGCCGCGTATGTAGTCGATGAATTCGGACGCGACTTCGCGGAACCTGGGTTTGTCGAGCAAGAACTCGTCGCTGATGCCGTGCACCTTCACCGCCCCCTCTTCGCTGGTGCGCTCGGGATTGAGATAGTGGTGAAAGTGGTTGCCGGTGGGGCGGCGGTTGAGCAGCTCAAGGCAGCCGATCTCGATCACCCGGTCGCCCAACTTGGCGTTCAGGCCGGTGGTCTCCGTATCGAGGACGATCTGGCGCACTAGCCGCCTCCGGCCGGGTGCGGCAGCACTCTGCCCGCGTCCGCTGTTTCAGTTTCGCTCAGACGGGTTGACATATTTTTCCACGAAGCTTAACAAACCGGCCCGGGGAATGTCAGGCCATGGCGTACCCGGGCCCGTCCCTGCGCGCCGATCGATTCGGCTCCGTCGCTCCTTTCTCACACTCGACACGCAGGAATCAAAGAACGGAACGGATGACATAGACCACAAAGATCATATACTACACAATCTAGTCTAATCCGAATCAAAGACTCGAGGATTCCCATGAGCCATAATTCGGCCGAAATTGCGTGCGCCGACAGTTTGTTTTCTCAGGGCCTTCGTCCCGGGCCGATAAAAAGAAGGAATTACCCATGAACCGCATCCGGCTTTCCACCCCGACTCTCCTACTCCTCGCCCTCCTCGCGGGTTGCGGCCCGAGCGGCGGCAAGCCGCCTGCCGCCGGCCCCGGCGCGGGCATGCCGCCGCCGGAAGTCGACGTGATCACCGTCAGCTCCGGGAGCGCGACGCTGACCCAGGATTTGCCCGGCCGCCTGCAGGCCTATCGCACCGCCCAGGTGCGGGCACGGGTCGAGGGCATCGTGGAAAAGCGGCTGTTCGCGGAAGGCTCGGATGTCAAGGCGGGCGCCACGCTATTTCAGATCGACGCGCGCAGCTACGCCGCGGCGGTCGAAGCGGCGAAGGCCGACGCGGAAGCCGCGCGCTTGATCGTCGAGCGCTACAAACCCTTGCTGGAAATGCGGGCCGTGAGCAAGCAGGAATACGATGCCGCCGAGGCGAAGCTAAAACAACTGCAAGCCGCGCTGACACGAGCCCAACTCGACCTCGACAACACCCTGGTCCCGGCGCCGATATTCGGCCGCATTGGCCGGGCGCTGGTCACCGAAGGGGCGCTGGTGGGCCGGGGCGAAGCCACGCCTCTGGCGACCATCGAGCAAATCGATCCCATCTACGCCAACTTCACCCAAGCCGGCGCGGACCTCCTGCGTCTGCAACAGGCGGTCAAGTCCGGCAAGATGAAACGCGCGGATACCGCCAAGGTGGAACTGCTGTTGGAAGACGGTAGCGCCTATTCCTTGCCGGGCAAGATATTCTTCTCGGATCTGGCGGTGGACCCAAGCACCGGCGCGGTTTCGCTGCGGGCCGAATTTCCCAATCCCCGACGCGAGTTGTTACCCGGCATGTTCGTGCGCATCCGGTTCCCTCAGGGCATTGCCGATAACACTATTCGTCTGCCACAGCGCGCGGTGCAGGGTGGACCGCAAGGCCAGTTCGTGATGGTCGTGACCCAGGAGGGCAAGGCCGCGCCGCAAACGGTGAAAACCGGCGCCATGGCGGGCGGCGATTTCATCATCGCCGAGGGGCTAAGAGGCGGCGAACAGGTAATCGTGAATGGTCTGCAGAAGGCCCGTCCGGGCAGCGCGGTGAAACCCGTGCCTTGGAACCCGCAGGGGCAGCCAGAAGCATCCCCTGCCGCAATCCCGCCCGCCGGAGGGCCGCCCGCCCCAGCGAACGATCCTGTCGGCAACAACAAGAAGAAAGAGAGCTGATCCGTGTTCGCAAAATTCTTCATCGACCGGCCCGTCTTCGCCTGGGTGATCGCGATCATCATCCTGCTGGGCGGCGCGCTCGCCCTGCGCAAGCTGCCTGTTTCTCAGTACCCGACGGTGGCGCCGCCCGCGCTGGACATCTCGATTAACTACCCCGGCGCTTCCGCCCAGGCGGTGGAAGACACCGCGGTAGCTCTGATCGAGCAGGAAATGAATGGCATTGAGAACCTGCTCTACATGGAATCTGCCTCGCAGGTGGGTACGGGCACGGTGACGCTCACCTTCAAGCCCGGCACCAACCTGGACTACGCTTCGGTGGAGGCGCAGAACCGCATCAAGCGGGTCGAGGCGCGCCTGCCAGAAGACGTGCGGCGCCTCGGCGTGACGGCGAACAAAACCGCGCGAAATTACGTGATGTTCGTGTCCCTGTTCTCGCCCGACAAAAGCCTGAGCGCAGTGGACCTGGGCAGCTACGCCGCCGCCAATGTGCTGGAGAGCATCCGCCGCGTGCCGGGTGTCGGCGACGCCCTGCTCTTTGGCACCGAGTATTCCATGCGCTTGTGGCTCAAGCCGGAAAAACTGCAAGGCTACAAGCTGTCGCCAGCCGATGTGGCGCGGGCAGTGCGAGCCCAGAATGCGCAACTGGCCATGGGTGAACTGGGGCAACTGCCGGCCGCTTCCGACCAGCAATTGAACGCGGTGATCGTCACCCGCAGCCGCCTCTCCACCGCGGAGGAGTTCGGCAACGTCATCGTGCGCACCAACCCGGACGGTTCCACCCTGCGCGTGAAAGACGTAGCGCGAGTGGAACTGGGCGCCCAGGATTATTCGATTTCCGCCCGCATCGACGGACAGCCCACCGCCGCCATCGCCATCCGCCTCGCGCCGGGCGCCAACGCCCTCGATACCGTCAAGTCAGTCAACGCCAAAATGACGGACCTGGCGCGTTTCTTTCCCAAAGGCTTGAACTGGGTAGTGCCCTACGATACCTCCAAATTCGTCGATATTTCCATCAAGGAGGTGTTGAAAACTCTGATTGAAGCGGTGTTCCTGGTATTCCTGGTGATGTACCTGTTCCTGGAAAACCTGCGCGCCACCTTCATTCCCACCATCGTCGTGCCCGTGGCACTGGTGGGCGGCGCGGTCGGCCTCTACGTGTTTGGTTACTCCATCAACGTGCTGACGCTCTTCGCCATGGTGCTCGCCATCGGTATCGTGGTGGACGACGCCATCGTGGTGGTGGAAAACGTCGAGCGCATCATGAGTGCGGAGGGATTGTCGCCGCGCGATGCGGCGCGCAAGTCGATGGACCAGGTCGCGGGCGCCATCATCGCCATCACCCTGGTGCTCTCCGCGGTGTTCGTCCCCATGGCCTTTTTCGGCGGTTCTACGGGGGCGATCTATCGCCAGTTCGCCGTGACCCTGGTGCTTACCATACTGTGCTCGGTCCTGATGTCGTTCACCCTGACGCCGGCCTTGTGCGCGAGCCTGCTCAAGCATGAGCCCGGCAAAGACGACGTGCTGCCTTCAACCGGCTTCTTCGGCTGGTTCAACCGCTTCTTCGCCCGTACCACCCGAGGCTACACGTCCGTGGTCGGCCGCGCAGCCCGGAAAACCGGCCGCTACCTGCTGCTCTACGCGGTCATCCTCGGCGCCACCGGCTGGCTGTTCGCCAAGCTGCCGGGCAGCTTTCTGCCGGAGGAGGACCAGGGCTATTTCCTCAACCTCGTCCAGTTGCCCCCGGGCGCCACCCGCGAGCGCACGCTGGAGGTGCTGTCCCAGGTCGAGCAGTTCTTCCTCAAGCAGCCGGAGGTGGAACATGTCATCGGCGTCGCCGGATTCTCGTTCTTTGGACGTGGCCAGAACGCTGCCATCGCCTTCGTTCGACTCAAAGGCTGGGATGAACGCCCGGCGGCGGAGAGCACGGCCCCGGCCTTGGTGCGCAAAGCCAACATGACGTTCTTTCGCATCAAGCAAGCCATAGTTTTCGCCATCAACCCGCCGCCGATTCCGGAACTGGCGGCGGTAGGCGGCTTCGACTTCCGCTTGCAGGATCGCGGCGGCCAAGGACGCGAAAAACTACTGGAGGCGCGCAACATGGCGTTGGGGATAGCCGCGCAAGACCCGCGGCTCGTCGGCGTGCGGCCGGAAGGGCAGGAAGCCGGCCCGCAATTGCTGCTGGACATCGACCGCGTCAAAGCCGAAACCCTGGGCGTATCCATCGCCGATCTCAACGACACGCTGCAATCGGCGCTTGGGGTGGCCTACATCAACGACTTCGTGCGCCAAGGGCGGGTGTTGAGGGTGCAGATGCAGGCGGACGCCGATACCCGGCGCAGCACCGAGGACATCCTTCGTCTGTCGGTAAGGAACAGCAAGGGCGGGATGGTGCCCCTATCCGAACTCGCCACGCCGAGCTGGGTGGTGGGTTTCCCGAAGCTCGATCGTTACAACGGCCTGCCGTCCATGAAAATCGGCGGCGGCCCCGCGCCGGGCCGCAGCAGCGGCGATGCCCTGGCGGCAATGGAGGAGCTTGCCGCCAAGCTGCCGCCTGGGTTCGGCTTCGAGTGGTCGGCCACGTCCTTTGAAGAACAGCTCTCCGGGGTCCAGGCGCCCTTGCTGTTCGGCATCTCGCTGATCGTCGTCTTCCTGTGTCTGGCCGCGCTCTACGAGAGCTGGTCGATTCCCTTCGCGGTAATGCTGGTGGTGCCGCTGGGCGTCTTCGGCGCGGTGCTGGCGGTGAGCCTGCGCGGGCTGCCCGATGACGTTTACTTTAAGGTGGGCCTGATCGCCATCATCGGGCTGTCCAGCAAGAATGCCATCCTGATTATCGAGTTCGCTCGCGATTTTCAGGAACAGGGCATGGGTCTCGTCGAGGCGACCCTGGAAGCCTGCCGGCTGCGCTTCCGCCCGATCCTGATGACCTCCATTGCCTTCATCGTCGCAGTCCTGCCGCTGGCGATCTCCACGGGCGCCGGCGCCGAGAGCCGCCATGCCATCGGTACTGGGGTCATGGGCGGCATGATCACCGCCACCCTGCTGGCAGTGTTCCTGGTGCCGGTGTTTTACATGGTCGTGCGGCGCATCTTCCCGGGCCATTCCCGCCACCACAAGGAGAACGACCATGCGTAAGCGCGCGCGAGTCGCCTTGTCGGTCTCGCTCATTTCCCTGGCCGGCTGCTCGTTCATTCCCCGCTACGAACGCCCGGCCGCGCCGGTCACCGCGCAATGGCCGCAAGCGGCCAACCCTGCCGATGCGCGCTCCGCGGCGAAATTGACCTGGCAACAATTTCTCCCCGACCCGCGCCTGCAAGCGCTGATCACGGCGGCACTGGAACACAACCGCGACCTGCGCATCGCCGTCGCCCGCGTCGAGGAGGCGCGCGCGCTTTACGGCGTCGTTCGCGCCGAGCGCTTGCCCACGGTAATTCTAGGCGGTAGCCGCATCGCCGCCCGCACCCCGGCCGATCTGTCCCCCACCGGGCAGTCCCTCAGCAGCCGGCGCTACGACGTGAATCTCGCGGTACCGGCGTTCGAGCTCGATTTCTGGGGCCGGGTGAAGAGCATCTCCGAATCGGCGAAGGCGAGCTACCTCGCCACAGAAGCGGCGCGCGAGGCTTTTCGGCTCTCCCTCATCTCGGATGTTGCCAACGCCTATCTGACACTTCAGGAATTGGAGGAGCGCACCGCACTCATCCGAGCCACACTGCAGATCCGGGCCGAAAGCCGCAATCTGGTGATGAAGCGGCGCGATGTGGGGCTGGCCGGCGATCTGGATTTTCTCTCGGCTGACGGTGCCTTCGAGGCTGCCCGCGCCGAACTGGCCAATCTGGAACGCGGCCGCGCGGCGGCCGAGAACGCGCTCACGCTGCTCGTGGGTACGATGCCGAATTATCTGCCCGCCGGGCGGCGCCTGACCGAGCAAGGCATCGTGCCGGACCTCGCCGTGGACGCGCCCTCCGAAGCGCTGCTCTCCCGCCCCGACGTGCGCGCCGCCGAGCAAAAACTGCTTGCCGCCAACGCCAAC
>SCTX01000006.1 GCA_004298385.1 Betaproteobacteria bacterium
AGCGCCGCGGCGAGCATCAGTCCCGCCGTGGGCAGCGTCTGCGAATAGAAAAAATTCGTCAGCGCGAGAAAGTAGGCGAGCAGGATGAGCACAATCGCATCGCGCTGATGGCGCAGCTCGAGCAGCTTGAGCGACAGGAACAGCACCAGCAGCGCCACGCCGGAATCGCGTCCGAAAATGGTGCGATAGGTGAAATAAACGCCGAACAGGCCGCCGGCGACCAACAGGGTCAGCAGCCATTTCTGCGGCAGCACGCGCTCGCCCAAGCCCAGATAAACGCGCCACGCGAGGAGTATCAGCGCGATCAGATTGAGCCACCAGGGCAGGCGCTGCGCATGCGGCGCGGCCACCAGCGCGAGACCGGCGAGCAGCCAGAACAGATGACGCAACTGGATGCTAGCGCTCGAGATCATACAGCGCGAGCGCCCGCAGGCAGTTGAGGCGGTGCGGCTCGCCTGCGTCCGGCGCCAGTTCCAGCCCGGGCAGGCGCAGGCCATAACGCAATCCGTCCCGGTCGGCCGAGAGCACCCAGCGCGTGAGGCGCGACAGTTTCGCCTCGAGGTCCAGATTGACGGGGAGTTCGTTCCAATCGAGCCACAATTCGGCGGCGGCGCGGCCGCTGAATACCTTGGTCTGCAGCCCCTGCCCCCTGGCGGCGGCTTTCCAGTGTATGTGCCGCGGCGAATCGCTCGTCTGATAGGGCCGCAAGCCGGCGAAATCGTCGCTGCCCCCGCCGCTGACGCGCTTCTCGCCGCGGCCTCCGGATGGCTCGGGCAGGGGCAGGAGGCCGTTGTCGGGCTTGGGATAGACGAGGCAGCGCATGTCGGGCTGGAGGTAACTCCAGGCGCGCAACAGGCCGAGGGGAAAGCGCGTGTCCATGGTGATGCGTCCCGGCGCGAGCCAGCCGCGCTTTTGCGCCGCGACCGGAACGCTCACCGTGGCGCCGTGCCCGGAGGCAACGTCGCACTGCGTCGCCTTGCCCTGCCGCCACAGCGAGAGCGCGCAGCGCTCGTAGCCGGAGCGGTTTTCGACGAACAGTTCAAACCATGCGATCTCGCCCGCGAACACGGGTTCGGCGCGGCCGGGGGTGATATGCAAATGCACCAGGTTGCGGAAAGTATGCAGGATCGCCACCAAGCCCATGCTCGCGAGCAGGAAGGTGAGGATGTAACCGAGGGAAAGGTTGTAGTTGATGGAGCCGATCAGCATCACGGCGAGTGCCAGGGCGTAGCTGAGACCGGGGCGCGTCGGCAGGATGTAGACGCGCTTTTGCTGCAGAAAGATGGTGCCCGGCTCAGGCTGCCGCGGACCGAAGAACGTGTTGTAGAGCTGGGAGCGGCTCAGGATTTTTTCGAACATCGCGCCGGCGTGCTCTTGGTGGTTGACCCGTTTCAGGGAATCGGCACGGCCTCGATCAGGGCCGCAGTGACTTCGGAGGAGCGCTTGCGCGCGCCTTCGTGCGCCGGCGCGAGGCGGTGACCGGCCACGCCGGGCAGGATTGCCTGCACGTCTTCAGGCAGCACTTTGTCGCGGCCTTCGAGCATGGCCCAGGCCTTGGCCGCGTGCAATATGCCGAGCGCGGCGCGCGGCGACAGACCATTGGTGAATTCGGGCGCGCGCCGCGTGTGCTCGACGATGGCCTGAATGTAATCGAGCAAGGCCGGCGCCGCGTGCACTTGATTGGCGCCCGCTTGCAGATCGACCAGTTCGCCCGACGCGAGGCAAGGCTCGAGCGTGGCCACCAGGTTACGCCGCTCGGCGCCCTGCAGCAGGGCGCGCTCGGCTTCGCGATCGGGATAGCCGAGTTCGATGCGCATCAGAAAGCGGTCGAGCTGCGATTCCGGCAGCGGGAAGGTGCCGACCTGGTGCGAGGGGTTTTGCGTGGCGATGACGAAGAAGGGTTCGGGCAGCGGCCGCGTCTCGCCCTCTGCGGTCACCTGATGCTCTTCCATCGCCTCGAGCAGCGCGCTCTGCGTCTTGGGCGTGGCGCGATTGACTTCGTCAGCCAGGATCAACTGCGAGAAAATCGGCCCGGGATGGAACTTGAACACGCCGCTGTCGCGCTCGAATACCGACACGCCGATGATGTCCGCGGGCAACAGGTCGCTGGTGAACGAGATGCGCTGGAAGGCCAGGCCCAGCAGTTTGGCCAGCGTGTGCGCGAGCGTGGTCTTACCCACCCCGGGCAGGTCCTCGATCAAGAGGTGGCCGCGCGCCAGCAGGCAGGCCACGGCGAGGCGAATTTGCCGCTCCTTGCCGAGGATGATCTTGCCCGCATGGGCGATGACGCGGTGGATGGAGGTGTCGCGTACGGCGAATTTTGTTTCAGCGTGTAGCAGCAATCGGGTTCTCCGCGGGGTTTCCACCATAGTGTGCGCGGTATTGCCGGGCGCTAGCGCGTCAGTCGTAGCGGCGCGTCCGCACCCGGGGATACGGCGGTTTTTCACAGTGTATTCGTCATCTTACGTGGATTTCGGCTAATATTCATTAAAACCACCGTCGGCAAGACAGTACATGGCCACCGCTTTTGTCACCCACCCGCACTGCCGCAAGCACGACATGGGTGCCCACCACCCGGAGTGTCCGGAGCGCCTGGCCGCGATCGAGGATCAGTTGATCGCTTCCGGCATCGGCCAGCACCTCGCGCATCATCAGGCGCCGCGGGCCGAAGTGAGCAGTCTCGCGCGGGTGCATCCGAGGGAATACATCAGCCATATCCGCAGCAGCGCGCCGGCGAGCGGAACCGTGCATCTGGATGCGGACACCGCCATGAATCCGCATACCTGGGACGCTGCGCTGCACGCGGCCGGCGCGGCGCTGCTCGCCACCGACCTGGTGCTGACCAGGCAGGCCGACAATGCCTTTTGCAGCGTGCGTCCGCCGGGGCATCATGCGATGCGCAACCGGGCCATGGGTTTTTGCCTGTTTAACAATGTCGCCATTGCCGCCAGGCATGCGCTCGAGCAGCATGGGATCGAGCGCGTCGCCATCGTCGATTTCGACGTGCACCACGGCAATGGCACCGAAGACATCTTCCGCGACGATGCGCGCGTGCTCATGGTGAGCACGTTTCAGCATCCGTTTTATCCCTACAGCGGCACCGAGGCGCCGGCGCCGAACATGATCAATGTGCCGCTGCCGGCCGGCGCCGGCAGCCGGCCGTTCCGCGAGGCCGTGACGGGGCAGTGGTTGCCTGCGCTGGAAGCGCTGCGGCCGCAAATGGTGTTCTTCTCCGCCGGTTTCGACGCTCATGTCGAAGACGACATGGCCATGCTGCGGCTGGTGGACGCGGACTATGCATGGGTCACGCGGGAGATCAAGGCGGTCGCGGACAAATACGCCGAAGGGCGCATCGTTTCGGTGCTGGAAGGCGGCTACAACCTGTCGGCGCTGGCGCGCAGCGTGGTCGCCCACATCAAGGTGTTGGGTGGACTGTAACGGGCGCACCCGCGAGAAGCTCCAGAGCGATCGCGAAACGCGCTCATCGCCAGACTCGCTGAAAAGCTCGCCGCTCTGAAACGCCTTTTCCCCGGCGCCGGGCTCAAGGCCGTCGGCTGCCCACCGCGCTGAGCAAGGGGGCCAGCAGCCCTTCCGCGGAAGGGTGCTTGGCGACGGTGCGGGCCCAGCGCGCCAGCCACCAACCGTATTGCGGCGGCCACTTTTCATAGCCCGGGTCCACCCCTAGGGTAAGGGCCGCGTGGAGCGGCCAATAAGGGTCGTACAGCGCGACCCGGGCGATGGCGATGAGATCGGCCTCGCCTTTTTGCAAAATCTCCTCCGCCTGCCGGGCTTCGGTGATCAGACCCACCGCCACGGTCAGCGCCCCGGTGCGGGCTTTGATGCCGCTGGACAGAAACACCTGAAACCCCGGCTCCCGCGGCAGGGCCTGGGAGCGGTCCAGCCCGGCGGTGCCACCGGACGAGCAGGCCAGCATGTCGATGCCCAGGGCTTGCAGCCGGCGGGTCAGTTGCGCCGAATCCTCCAGGGTCCAACCCAAGGTGGTACCGTCGATCA